>JAAXUL010000542.1 GCA_013336035.1 Chloroflexales bacterium | reverse complement strand
GATCGCGGGCTTGAGCCGCGAGACCGGCGGCCTGATCGGCGCGGACGACCTGGCCGCCCACCGCTCCGAGTGGGTCGAGCCGATCACCACGGGCTACGGCGGCTACACGGTGGCCGAGATCCCGCCGAATGGCCAGGGCGTCGCGGCCCTGCTCGCCCTCGGCATCCTCGACGGCGTCGACCTGGCGCGCCACCCGCGCGACTCGGCGGCGAGCTACCACCAGCAGATCGAGGCTATCAAGCTGGCCTTCGCCGATGTCTTCGCCTACGTGGGCGACCCCGCGCGGGCCGAGGTGCCGCTGGCGGCGCTGCTCGACCGCGAGCGCCTGGCGCGGCGGCGGGCTCTGATCGGCCCTGTGGCCCAGGACTTTGGCCCGGGCGAGCTGCCCCGCGGCGGCACGGTCTACTTCTGCGCCGCCGACCGCGAGGGGCGCATGGTGAGCATGATCCAGTCTACCTACATGGGCTTCGGCTCGGGCGTGGTCATCCCGGGCTGGGGCATCTCGCTGCACAACCGCGGCTGCGGCTTTGTGACGACCCCTGGCCACCCCAATCTGCTGGAGCCGGGGAAGCGCCCCTTCCACACGATTATCCCCGGCTTTCTGCTGAAGGACGGCCAGGGCCTCGGCCCCTTCGGCGTGATGGGCGCCCATATGCAGCCACAGGGCCACACCCAGGTGATCGTCAACAGCCTGACCTACGGCATGCACCCCCAGGCCGCTCTCGACGCGCCGCGCTGGCGCTGGGAGCGTGACGGCACCGTGCGCCTCGAGCTAGAGACGCCGCGCCATGTGCTTGAGGGTCTGGCGGCCCGCGGCCACAGCGTCGTCGTAGAGTCTGAGCTCAGCGGCTTCGGGCGCGGCCAGGTGATCTGGCGCCTCGCCTCGGGCGACTATGTGGCCGGCAGCGAGGCTCGCTGCGACGGCTGCGCTGTCGGGTGGTAAGCTAGGGCGCGCTGTTCGGGCTGACACGCCCGTAACTGCCGATAGTACCCTGATGGCAGCGCACGATGGAGTGTCCTATGGCACGTGAGCCTGTCCAAAAGACCCTGCTCGATCTGCTCGTGGCCGGCGCCGACGACGACCTGGCTCTGGTGGCGCCCGGTATGCCGCCCCTGAGCTACGCCGCCCTGCGCGCCAACGTGGCCGCCCTCGCCGGCCAGCTCCAGTCGCTCGGCGTGGGCCGCGGCGATCGTGTGGCCATCGCGATGGGCAATGGTCCCGAGATGGCGGTCTGCTTCCTCGCCGCGGCCACCGCGGCCACCGCAGCGCCACTCAACCCGAAGTACCGCCAGGACGAGTTCGCCTTCTACTACGAGGACACCCGCGCGAAGGCGCTGATCGTCGTGCCCGGCGCCCAGGAGGAGGCCCGCGCGGCGCTGCTGCCCGGTATGTTCGTGGTCGAGGCGGCCTCGGACCACCACGGTGCCGTCACGCTTGAGCCCGGGCAGGGCGCCCCGCGCGCCCACGCCCGCGACGCCGACTTCGCCCGCCCCGACGATGTGGCGATGATCCTGCACACGAGCGGCACCACCAGCCGCCCGAAGCGGGTGCCGATCCGCCACCGCAACCTGGCCACCTCGGCCGCCAACATCGGCGCGACCTATCAGCTAGAGGCGGGCGACCGGGCCTTGTGTGTGATGCCGCTCTTCCATATCCACGGTATCGTGGCCTCGCTGCTCAGCACCCTGGCCTCGGGCGGCACGGTGATCTGCCCGCCCGGCTTCGACGGCATGAAGTTCTGGGGCTGGGTCGAGGAGTTCAGGCCGACCTGGTACTCGGCAGTGCCCACCATGCACCAGCTGCTGCTCGCGCGGGCCGAGCGCAACGCCGCGACCATCGGGGCCAACCCCTTCCGCTTCATCCGCTCGAGCAGCGCCCCGCTGCCCCCCGTGGTCATGGAGCGCCTGGAGGCCACCTTCGGCGCGCCGGTGCTCGAGAGCTATGGTATGACCGAGGCCAGCCACCAGATGACCTCGAACCCGCTGCCGCCCGCGCCGCGTAAGGCCGGCTCGGTCGGCGTGGGTGTCGGCGTGGATGTCGCAATAATGGATGAGGCCGGCGCTCTGCTGCCCCGGGGCGTCAGGGGCGAGGTCGTGGTGCGGGGTGGCAGCGTTGTCGATGGCTACGAGAATAACCCCGACGCCAACGCGGCTGCCTTCGTCGGCGGCTGGTTCCGCACCGGCGACCAGGGCATGCTCGACGAGGATGGCTACCTCTGCCTGACCGGGCGGCTCAAGGAGCTGATCAACCGGGGCGGCGAGAAGATCTCGCCGCTGGAGATCGACGACGTGCTGCTGCGCCACCCGGCTGTGGCCGAGGCCCTGGCCTTTGCCGTGCCCCACAAAACGCTGGGCGAGGAGGTCCACGCCGCCGTAGTGCTGAAGGGCGAGGCGAGCGAGCGCGAGCTGCGCGACCACTGCGCCCGCGTATTGTCTGAATTCAAGGTGCCGCGCCAGATCCATATCCTCGAGGCCCTGCCCCGCGGCGCAACGGGGAAGCTCCAGCGGATCACTATGGCGCAGACGTTAGGCCTCCAAGATACTTTGTAGGGTTGGGCAGGCTCACGCTTTAGATTAGGACCACACGCATGGTAACCTCGCTCGCCACCGATCGGAGTCTCAGCCCGTACCTCTGCTTCTCGCGTGCCGAGTGGTCCGCCCTGCGCAATGGCGCCAGGCTCCCGATCGAGGTCGATGAGCTGGACGCTATGGTCAGCCTCAACGACACCGTGTCGATAGAGGATGTAGCCGATATCTACATGCCCCTGGTGCGCCTGCTTCAGCTCTACTACGATGCATCGCAGCAGCTCTACTCGGTGACCAACGTGTTCCTCGGCAACCCCTCGCAGAGCCGGGTGCCGTATGTGATCGGGATCGCGGGCAGCGTGGCCGTGGGCAAGAGCAGCACGGCCCGCATCCTACAGGCCATCCTATCGCGGCTGCACGATGGGATCGCGGTCGAGCTGATCACCACTGACGGCTTCCTCTACCCGAACCGCGTGCTGCAAGAGCGCGGGATCATGCACCGCAAGGGCTTCCCCGAGAGCTATGACCGGCGGAAGCTGATCCATTTCATGGCCGATGTGAAGTCGGGCGTGCCGCGCCTCGAGGTGCCGATCTACTCGCACCTGATCTATGATATTGTGCCCGACAAGTGCCTGCTGATCGACCGGCCCGACATTCTGATCGTCGAGGGGCTGAACGTGCTGCAGCGCGGCGGCAGGCCCGCCCGCGCGCCCCAGGTCTTCGTCTCTGACTACTTCGATTTTTCGATCTACGTCGACGCCGACGAGCAGCACCTCCAGCAGTGGTACATCGAGCGCTTTCTCCGCCTGCGCGAGACGGCCTTCCGCGACCCCTCGTCCTACTTTCGGCGCTACGCCGAGCTGAGCGTGGACGAGGCGGTGGCCACGGCTCGGCGGATCTGGCGCGAGATTAACTATGTGAACCTGAAGCAGAATATCGAGCCGACCCGCGAGCGGGCTGACCTGATTCTTGAGAAGGGTGTCCGCCACACCTTGCAGCAGCTGTACCTGCGGAAGCTGTAGGCCCGGCGGGTAGCCTGGGAGCTAGTATGCGCATTGCCATCGTCGGCGCGGGGGCGATCGGGGGCTATCTGGGCGCGAAGCTGGCCCTGGCGGGCGCCGAGGTGACCCTGATCGCGCGGGGCGCCCACCTGGAGGCGCTCCGGCGCAATGGTCTGGCCGTGGAGTACGCCGACGGCGCGCGCGAGGTGGTCCGCCCCGCCCTGGCGACCGCCGAGATGGCCGAGGCGGGCCCCCACGACTATGTGGTCGTCGCGGTCAAGGCCCAGAGCCTGCCGGCTCTGGCGGCGCCGATGCGGGCTCTCTATGGCCCCGACACCGCCGTCGTCTACGCCCAGAACGGTATCCCCTGGTGGTACTTTATGGGCCACGGCGGCGAGTATGATGGCCAGCGGGTCGAGTCGGTCGACCCCGGCGGCGTGATCGCCGCCAGCACCGAGGTCGAGCGGGTGATCGGCTGCGTGGTCTACCCGGCCGCCGCGATCGCCCGGCCCGGGGTCATACGCCATATCGAGGGCAACCGCTTTACCCTTGGCGAGCCGAGCGGCGCGAAGACCGAGCGGGCGTCCCGCCTCTCACAGCTGATGGGTGCCGCGGGGTTCAGGGCGCCGGTGCGGCCCGATATCCGTAACGAGCTGTGGCTCAAGCTGTGGGGCAATCTCTCGATCAACCCGATCAGCGCCCTGACCCGGGCCACCGTGGATAGGATCATCGCCGACCCGCTGGCCAGAGGCCTGCTTGAGCGCATGATGGCCGAGGCCCAGCAGGTGGCCGAGCGGCTGGGGGCGCGCTTCCCCGTCTCGATCGAGCGGCGGATCAAGATGGCCGAGGAGATCGGCGCCCACAAGACCTCGATGCTGCAGGATATCGAGGCCGGCCGCCAGACCGAGGTAGACGCCCTGGTCGGCGCCGTGGCCGAGCTTGGCCGGCTCACCGGCACGCCCACGCCCCACATCGACGCGATCTACGCCAGCGTCAAGCTGCTCGAGCAGACGGTCACCCGCGCCTAGCCTGCCGGTGGGGCCGGAGGTGCCTATGCGGCTGCTCTTCCTCGACTGGCTCGGCCCTGGCCCGCCAGAGGCCGGGCTGCGGGCTGCGGGCGCGCCCGGCGTGGCCTTATTCAGCGACGGCTTCGTGACCGCCACGGGCTGGAAGGTCTTCGAGGAGCTGGCCGGCGGGCCTGGTGTTTGACTGCCAGGTGCTGTACGATAATGTGGAGGCGTATATGCTGTACCGGCAGACCGTGCCGATCGTGCGTGAGGGGTCATAATCAGGTGGCGAACGGCGCTATGTTCTTGCTCGGCTGCGCGATCTGGGCCTACAAAGACTGGGTGGGCGAGCTGTTCCCGCCGGGGAGCAAGAGCGGCGACTTTCTGCGGCTCTACAGCCGCCGGCTGACGGCGGTGGAGGGCAACACGACCTTCTACGCGGTGCCGCGGCCCGATATGGTGGCGCGCTGGGCGGCCGAGACGCCGGAGCACTTCCGCTTCTGCTTCAAGCTGCCCCGCGAGGTGAGCCACGGCGGCCCCCTGCTCAGGCAGATCGAGGCGACCAGGGCCTTTGTCGAGCGCATGGCGCCCCTGGGGCCGCGGCTGGGGCCGTTCTTCTTGCAGCTGCCGCCTGGCTACAGTCCGGCCCAGCGGGGCGACCTGGCGCGCTGGCTCGAGGCCTGGCCCGGCGGGCAGCGCGTGGCCGTCGAGGTGCGCCACCCCGACTGGTACGCCCCCGCCGGCGAGGCGGCCCTGATGGGGCTGCTGGAGCGCCATGGGGCGGGCCGGGTGGTCATGGATGTGCGCCCGATCAGGCAGGGCGGCAATGAGGGCGGCGCCCTGCTCGACGATGCCCGCGAGCGCAAGCCCGATGTGCCGATGCGGCCCCTGCGCAGCGGCGGCATCGCCATCGTGCGCTACATCGGCCACCCCGAGCCCGCCCGCAACGAGGTGTGGCTCGACGAGTGGGCCCGGCGCATCGCGGCCTGGCTTGCCGAGGGCACCGCGGTCTATTGCTTCATGCACTGCCCCGACGAGGCGCGCTCGCCGGCACTCTGCCGCGCCATCCAGAGCCGCCTCGAGCGTATGGGCGCCGCGCCGCCGCTGCCCTGGGCCGTGGGGGATCATCCGCCCGGCCCGCCCGAGCAGCTGAGCCTGTTCTAAAAGTTGCACAATCCCAGAGATCGTGCTATACTCTGCACGGTCAAGACAAATGACCCCGTAGCTCAGTGGATTAGAGCGTTTCCCTGCGGAGGAAAAGGTCGCGCGTTCGAGTCGCGCCGGGGTCGCCACACGTTTGTTAGTTAAATAGCTCG
>JAAXUL010000541.1 GCA_013336035.1 Chloroflexales bacterium | reverse complement strand
TGACCAAGGTAGGACACGCCGCTGGTTCAGCACATTGATGAACAGATTATGCAAATTCCCGCCATGCGGCGGGTCCTACCTTGGTCACGGCTGCTCCGGTTGCGGCAGATCTTCGTTGATCAACGACCTTCATCAGAGGTTCAGGGACGTGCCCTACAGGCGTATTACCTCGCACACCCTGAGCGTCATAACGCACCACTGTTTGATCCGATCGTTAGCAGCGAGACCCCGCTTTGGTGGATGGCGCATCAGTTAGCGTCCTATCCCAGTGGGAACCATGGTGTTCCGCCTGTCTTGGCCTACACGCACGCATTGTTGAACGCGAATCTCCCAGCACAGCAACGTACACAGCTTCAAGGCTGGTGTGAGGGAGCCGCTGCACACTTGGGGCTTGATCCACAAGCGGTGGAAGCAGCGGCACTTGCTTCGCCGCCAGCGATGACCGCACCATCGCTACTCTTCATTCTTGAAGGTGTGGAACAGGAACTGGATCGGGTTACGGTAAAGATATGGTTTGCCAATAACCGCACTGACGAGCACCAATGGAATCGGATACGCAGCCTAGAACCAGCCGAATCGTGGTCGGTTGCGACGATGGGCGAGCCGATCACGCAGGTCATCGATCGCATTTTTGACATGTTCGAGTTCGACCTAGCGTGCCTGCGGGTTGAGGTGGCGATGCCGTACCATCTGCTCTTCTACCCAGTTGATCAAATTGAGTTAGCTGATCTCGATGACCCAGAACCATGGGGCATACGGTTGCCCTTAGTCGTGCGCTCGAGCGAGCGCCTATTGAGTCCTAAGGCCGCCGTGCGCGCCAACTGGGAGCAGCGTTGGAAGAAATGGTATCAAGAGCAAACCCTGGATGATGCGAAACGTCTTTGGCTACGTACCACCGCTGAATGCGGACCTGAATTTATTGGTGCGCAGTTACGTGCTGATGCGGATGTCAAACAGATTTGTTGTGTGATTGGCTGTCGCCCTCTCGAGACTGCGGTGCAGACCACCGTTGCTCGGCGGCTTAGTAACCAGGGTGTCCCAATCGTGCTCTGGTACCGTGGCGCTGAGGGGCTTGATGCCGACCAAGAGAGCGATGTGCTGAAGCTTCTCCAACACTCCAATCTGTTTCAGCACCTGTACGAACTGCGCTGCAAAGCTCACGCAACCAAAGTGGGGCTTGGACAACATCTCATGCTGTGGTGGGATGATCCTGCTCAGCCTCCACGCCGCCGAATGAACCCTCAGTTCACCCCACTGTCTTAGCATGAAAGCGAGGATTTGAATGACTTGGGAACTCTTCTCTGGCGATGGCGAGCCGCGTGAGGTCAACTTCCCAGCCGCTCCACCATGGCGCCAGTTCGCGACGGATGCACATGATCGTGCAGCAAGCTATCAAAGTAGCCCAGAGATTGTGCAGATGCTCAATGCGGCAATTCATCTGCGGCGGCCCCTGCTGATCACGGGCAACCCAGGCAGTGGCAAAACCACTATCGCCTACGCCGTTGCCCGCGAATTGCGGCTCGGTACGGTCTTACGCTGGTCAATCACGAGCCGCTCGACCCTGAATGATGGCCTCTACCAGTATGATGCCATTGGGCGCCTCCAAGAGGCGAACCTCTATCAGCAGAAGAATCAGCACGCGGGAACGCTTGAACCACCACCAATTGGGCGCTACTTGCGTCTTGGCCCACTAGGCACGGCACTAACGACGCCCGTAGCCGCGAAACCACGCATCTTGCTGGTTGACGAACTCGACAAGAGCGATATTGATCTGCCCAATGATCTGCTGCATATTTTCGAGGAAGGCCGTTTTACCATCCCAGAACTCGAGCGGGCACCCGATGAACCGCCTGAAGGCATGGCGATCCGACCAAGTGATGATGGCGAACCCGTCCTGATTAAAAAGGGCATCGTTCGCTGTGGCGAATTTCCACTGGTCATCTTCACCAGCAATGGTGAGCGTGATTTTCCTCCAGCGTTCTACCGACGCTGCCTGCGTCTCGATCTGCCTGATCCTGATGAGGCTCGCCTCTACCAGATCGTGGCCGCACATCTCGGTGAAGCGGTGCTTGATGAACGAGTGCGGCATCTGATTCAGGACTTTCTTGAGCTACGCGGATCGAGAACCCTGGCAACTGACCAGTTGCTTAACGCGGTCTTGTTGTTGAGTCAGGGTCGCATTGACGATCAGGCATGGCCTAAGCTCAAAGATGCGCTGTTGCGTTCGCTGACCAATGTTTAAGTGAGGGTGTCAATGAGCCTGATCACCCTGCTCCGCGAGTATGGGTTCGAGCCTTCTGCCGCCGATGTGGCCGACCTCTGCTGGCTTGCGCTGAGCATCGGTGCGTTTGGGCGCGAGAAAGCGGTGGAGACACCACCACCGCCACTCCCGATCCGATCACCGTCAACCGCATTGCCCGCGAAAGACCCACAAAGGCCATTCCCTGAAACTGACAATGCGGCATGGTTGCTAGAGCAACCAAGGGAACCTGCGCAACCGTCAAGGCATGCAGTGCCAGCCGCACCCATTCATGGCTATCTGCCACAGCGCCAGGATGTGGTGAATGCACCTTTTCTCTCGATCACGCTCTTATCCTACCCAGCATTGCCGAATCAGCTGGAGCTTGCTCGCGCACTACGCCCACTCATGCGGCGGGTACCAGCGCGGCTTCAGCGCGAGATCGATGAGCTTGCAAGCGCTGACCAGATCGCCAGAACAAGAATCTGGATGCCAGTGCTGCGTCCAACCCCAACCCGCTGGTTTGAGGTGTTGCTGGTGGTTGACCGAGCACCTTCAATGGTCATCTGGCGGCAAATGATCGCGGAGTGGTGCTGGCTTTTGGAGCGTCAGGGGGCGTTTCGTGATGTACGACTCTGGAGCCTTGTCACTGACTACGCCGATCATATCCGACTCGTGGAAGGGTGGGATGTCGTCAAGGGTACATCACGTAGCCCCAAGGAATTGATTGACCCGACCAAACGTCGGCTCATCCTCCTTGTGAGCGATTGTGTTGCCCCTGCATGGCAAGGGGGTTCGGTACAGAAACATCTGTTGCACTGGGGTAAACACGGCCATACAGCCGTCGTTCAGGTTCTGCCACCCGCCCTTTGGGATCGGAGTGTGCTTGGCTTTTATGATGAGGTTGCACTCACCGCTACTGCCCCTGGAACGCCGAGCAACAAACTGCGTCGCGGCGATCCACTTGATGATGCGCTTGGCGACCCACTGCCAATCATTCGCATCACCCCAACAAGCCTCCATGCCTGGGCAAACCTTGTTGCGGGCCTGAATGGAAGAGTGCCTGGTTATCTTATCCATGCAGATTCGCTATTGCCTGACGAGGAACAGCAGAACGAATCGGAGCGTGATGCGGATGAGCGGGTTGATGCGTTCCTTGATTCAGCCTCTAACGAAGCGTGTAGATTGGCCCGTGCCCTCGCCTTGGTGCCGTTGAGTCCGCCGATTATGCACCTCGTCCATCACATCGTAGCGGCTCCAGCTGTGCCCCAGACAGCGCATATGGCGGAAGTGCTGTTGGGCGGCTTGTTACACCGGCAGCAGCGCCAGGACATCGCGTTCGAGACGAATGCAGTCCAATACGAATTTTACGCCGGGGTACGCGAGCAGCTTCAGCAAGGCATGAAAATAGGCGAGCAACACAAGTTGTTTAGCCGTCTGATTGAGGAAGTGGCCGTAACAAGCGGACGTGCCATCAGCTTCCGCGCCCTACTCGCTGACCCGTTCTCGCCGCAAGTGGCGGAATTGGCTGCGATTAATCCCGCCTTCGCGACAATCTCCGCTGATGCCCTACGGAGACTCGGCGGTCGGTATGCAGAGCTTGCAAGACGGTTGGATGAAGCAAAAAGCCGTCAAGCGGTACAGGAGCAAGATGCACTGCACTTTCTCCATACTGAATCGCCACATACTCTCTCCGATGACTCTCTGGCCCAGCAGATCGCTGAGCTTGAGTCGAGTCTTGCCTACCCACTGCCCGATGTAGCGCGTCACCTCATTACGCAACAAATTGCCATACTGCGCCAGCAGCAGCAACGTGCGGCTATGGTCGATCAGCGTTGGGCGCAGATGGGCGATGTAACCATTGGTGATGTGGCGGGCCATAATCTCATCAAGGGCACCGCGCAGGTTAGTGGCACGGTATCGGGTGCAGCGGTCGGCGTGAGCCAGGGCACCATCCAACTCTTCTTCGGCGGCGAGCCAGGCAAGGACGGCGCAGCGCTCTTGGCCGTCTACCTCGACAGCCTCGCCGAGGACTGCCAGCGCCTCCGCCTCCACCGTCTCACCGGCAAGCGTCAGAGCGGCAGCGAGCAGCGCAGCGAGGCCGACGGTCTGCGCCTTCAGGATGTCTACACCAGCTTGACCACCGACGGACCGCCCCGTCGGCGCTACGAGGGACGCTTCCCCGCAGCACGGGTGCGCCGCTTCCTCCAGCGCCTCGAACAGATCGACCGCACCGCCGACGCGGTGGCGCCCGAGCGCGTGCTGGAACCTATCATCCTATGGGCTGGCCATGATGCGTTGTACAGCCAGACTGAGGGACACATAGGCATAGCCGATCTGCCCGACGCGACACCCCTCCAGCTGCGCCTGGTGCGCCCCGAGCTTGCACTTGAGGCCATCTGCGCGGAGCGGTGCCTGGTGCTGCTCGGCGAGCCGGGGGCGGGCAAAAGCACTGTCCTGCGCTACCTGGCCCTGCTCCTGGCGCGACGCCTGCGCGGCGAGTCGCTCCGCATCCCCGGCTGGCCCGACGGCGACACGCCCGTGCCGGTGGTGGTGCCCCTTGGACGCGTGTCCGCCGCCCTGCGTGTCGGTACTGCCGACGCCTACGCCGCGCTGCTCCAGGTCGTCGGCGATGTGCTGGAGGCTGGGATGCGCGTTGGGCTCCGCCACTTCCTCACCCCGGCCCTACGTGCGGGCAGCTTGCTACTGCTCTGCGATGGCCTTGATGAACTACCAGCCACTGCCTCCGATGGGGGTCGAGCGCCCCGCGCGGATGTCGCTGCCGCCCTGCGCCGCCTGGCCCGCGAGACGAAGGCCCGCATCGTGGTCACGAGCCGCGTGCTGCCCTACCACGCCCCCGGCGACTGGAAGCTGCTCCCCGAGGATGGATGGACGCTCCGCACGGTGCGGCCCCTTGCCTTCGGCCAGACCCGTATGTTCGTGTGTTCCTGGTACGCTGCCCTCGCCCTGAGCGACCCCGACCTGGTAGGGGGTGGGGCCACGGCGCGCGCCAAAGATCTGGTCGCCGAGCTGGAGCGAACGGAGCAGCTGCGCCCGCTGGTGCGCTCGCCGCTGCTGCTGACGATGCTGGCCATCCTCCACTACAACACCGGCGATGTGCCCCGCGACCGGGCGAAGCTCTACGAGGAGTGCGTGCTGCTGTTGCTCGAGCGTTGGGAGTCCGAGCGCCAGCCGGGGATACCACGAGCGAGCCTGATCGAGCGCCTGGGTCTGCCAAGCCTCGACCCGCTGCGCCAGGTACTCCACGATCTGGCCTACCAGGCCCACCTTCAGCCAGCTGGTAACGATGGGCGCGGACTGATCAGGCTGGAGCCCCTAATCCTGCGCATGTTTACCTTCTTCAAGCGCCTTGGCTCACTCGCCGAGGCCGAGGCGAAGGTAGAGATCTTCCGCACGATGCTGGACGACGGGGACAGCGGCCTTCTTCAGCGGCGGGGCGATGAGGGCTACGCCTTGCCGCACCTGACCATCCAGGAGTACCTGGCGATCTGCCACTTGGCCGATCACCCGCGCATGGCGGAGGAGGCATACCAGCGCTGGGGAGGAGCCGACCGGGAGCGCTGGCGCGAGGCGTTGCTACTCCTGATGGGCCGCC
>JAAXUL010000540.1 GCA_013336035.1 Chloroflexales bacterium | reverse complement strand
GAGGTGGGCGAGGGGGTCACCCGGCTCGCCGTGGCGCAGCAGCTCGGGGCGGCAAGCGGCCAGCTTGCGGCCCAGGGCACGGCCCAGGCCGAGCGCGGCGCCGCCGCGCTCCAGGCCGGCGAGATGCTGGGCGAGGCCGCGCGCGAGACGGCCCGCGCCGGCATTGGCAAGATGGTCACCGGGGCCGCCGAGATCGGTGCCGCCACAGCGGTGGGGGCGGTTGCGCGAGCGACGGGTGAGGCCGAGGCGGAGAAATGATCTGTGCGAAGCGACACCGAGTGTGGTCGTCGCTCGTGCCCTATAATGTGCAAGGAGCTAACTCGATGAAACGGATCATGCTGGCGATTGCCGCGCTGCTGGTGGCTCTCGTGCTCGCCGCCTGCGCTACGCAGACGACGGTGCCCCAGGCGACCACCGCCTTCTGCAGCTCGCTAGGTACGCTCGACCAGGCCGTGACCAGTCTGAATGCGCTCGGCTCGAGCGCGACTATCGGCCAGGTCAAGGAGGCTCAGAAGGCGGTCGATCAGGCGTTTGATGCCACGGCCGCGGCCGCAGCCACGGTGAAGGAGGCCAAGGTCGACCAGCTCCAGGCCGCCCAGAAGGACCTGCAGCAGACTGTTAACAGCATTCCCGATACGGCGACGATCGACCAGGCCAAGGCGACCATTGCGCCCAAGCTGCTCGCGGTGACCAACGCCGCCCAGGCCGTGCGCACCACGGTGAAGTGCCCTTAGGACTTGCGCGCCGGATTACGATGACCCGCATGGCCAGCCTGCAAACTGTCGCAGGCCGGCTATGCGGGTAAACTGGTGCCCTCACCTCGTCAACGCAAGAGAGGCTGCGTATGTCGAGATATCTGTGATCCGAGTGCTCCTGGTCGATGACCACGCGGTCGTACGGGGTGGCCTGCGCTTCTTTCTCGACGGCGTCCCCGATATCGAGGTTGTCGGCGAGGCCGGCAATGGGGTCCAGGCCCTGGCCCAGGTCGCAGCCCTCGTGCCCGACGTAGTCGTGATGGATATCGTCATGCCCGAGATGGACGGTATCGCCGCCACCCAGCAGCTGCACCAGCGTTTCTCCCATGTGCACGTGCTGGCCCTGACCAGCTTCGCCGAGGGCGAGCTCGTCTAGCGGGCTCTCCGCAGCTCTTCATCAGCCGCAACACCGTGCGCCACCACGTCCACAATACGCTGCTCAAGCTCGGGGCCGCCAATCGCACCCAGGCCGTTAGCCTCGCCATCCAGCATCACCTGGTGGCGCTCCCCAGGCCGGGAAGCAGCGCGGACCCGTCAGAGATCCTCTGACGGGTCGCGGGTCGCTCGAGCCTATGCTCACTCGTAGTAGCTGATGCCCTTGAAGGTCTTGGAGATGACCGTGCCCGACTCGCCTTTGAGCACGGCGAGGGCCTTGTCCAGCGAGCCGATCACGGCGCGCTGGCCGGTGCTGGCGGCGAAGGCGCAGGCGGCCTCGACCTTTGGCCCCATCGAGCCCGCCGGGAACGTGTAGGCCTTGAGCGACTCGGGCGAGCTGTGCTTTATCGCGCGCTGCCGGGGCGTGCCCCAGTCCTCATAGATCGCGTCGGTGTCGGTCAGGATCAGGTAGGCGTCAGCGTGCACCTCCTCGGCCAACAGCGCGCCCACCCGGTCCTTGTCGATCACCGCCTCGACGCCGATCAGCTCGCCGTCGGAGGCGAAGGTGACCGGGATGCCTCCGCCGCCGCCGCAGATCACCACCACCCCGTTCTTCAGCAGCAGCTCGACCACCTTGGTGTCGAAGATGCGCTTCGGCAGCGGCGAGGGCACCACGCGGCGCCATTTGTCGCCGTCCTGCTTGACGTGCCAGCCCCGCGCCTTCGCCAGGCCCTCGGCCTCCTCTTTGCTATAGACTGGGCCGATAAACTTGGTCGGGTTCTTAAAGGCCGGGTCGTTCAGGTCAACCTCGACCTGAGTCAGCAGGGTGACGCAGGGCTTCTGGTGATCGAGCAGGGTGTCGAGCTCCTGCTCGATCATGTAGCCGATCATGCCCCCCGACTCTGCGCCCAGCACATCGAGCGGGTAGGGCTCTACGTCTTCGTAGGCTAGCGACTGGAGCGCCAGCAGGCCCACCTGGGGGCCGTTGCCGTGCGTAATGATCAGTTCATGCTCGCGGGCCAGGTCCACCAGGGCCCTGGCGGCGAGCTCCGAGTTCCTGCGCTGGTTCGCGGCGGTCATCGGCTCGCCGCGGCGCAGCAGGGCGTTGCCGCCCAGGGCGACTACAACGCGCATCGAGGGCTCCTTACTGTTCGATCCTGAGCGGTGTCCTTCATCGACTCCTTGTGGCCGATCTGCGAGCCCTCGGGGCCGAGGTGGGTCACGTGGGCGCCCTTCAGGTCCGCCGCGAGGTTCAGCAGATAGCGGATCTCGTCCGGCGCGAAGTCGTGCAGCTTGGTGAAGTTGCGCTTGCGCAGGTCGGCGATGGTCAGTGTCATAGGGGTGTCTCTCCTCAATCGCTAGAGCTAATACACCGGGTCATGCCAGACGGGGCAGGTCATGCAGTCGAGTAGCTCGCGGCAGTTCTGCGGCGTGAGCCGCTGCATCTCGACTCCTGGCCGGTGCACGATCACCGTGCGCAGCTTGCCGACCTCCGAGTGGACACCGTACTTGCCCATGGCCGCTTCCTTCCTACCGGACCATTGTATGACAGGCCTGCTGGATTGAGCCGAGGGTTCGCCTCGGTGTTGGTCGCCCTCGCCTGCGCGCTCAGCCCATAATGTGGTAGCCGCCGTCGACGTAGGTGAGCTCGCCGGTGATCAGGCGCCCTGCGTTCGTCGCCAGGAGCGCGGTGAACATGCCGACGTCGCCGATCGTCACCAGGCGCTGCGCCGGCGCGCGTTCGGCGACGCGCTCGAGCAGCTCGTCGAACTCGTCCAGGCCCGAGGCCGCGCGGGTCTTGATCGGCCCCGGCGAGATCACATGGGCGCGAATACCCTTGGGGCCAAGCTCGTAGGCGATATAGCGCACCGCCGCCTCGAGGGCCGCCTTCACCGGGCCCATCAGGTTGTAGCTCTCGACCACCTTCTCGGCGCCGTAGAAGCTCATCGCGTAGAGCGTGCCGCCCTCGCTCATCAGGGGCTCCGCCAGGCGCGCCATGCGGATGAAGGAGTGGCACGAGATGTCCATCGCCAGCCCGAACCCCTCCTGCGAGGAGTCGATCAGCCGGCCGTGGAGGTCCTCCTTCGGCGCGAAGGCGATCGAGTGGAGCGCAAAGTCGAGCCGCCCCCACTGCTCGCGGATCGCCGCGAACACCGCCTCGAGCTCGCCGGGGTTGCGCACATTGCATGGAAGGATGATCGGCGCCGCCAGCTCGTCTGCCAGGGGCTGGACGTAGGGCTTCGCCTTCTCGCTGAGGTAGGTGATCGCGAGCTCGGCCCCCAGGAACCGGAAGGCACTGGCGCAGCCGTAGGCGATGGACTGGTCGTTGGCGATCCCGAGCACCAGCCCCTTTTTTCCATCGAGACGCAGGTCGCTCTCACGAAACATGATCTGTTCCTCCTCCGCGCCGTTGCGGCGGCGCGCTGGCTAGCTCAGGAGCGCGAGCGTATGGTGGGCGATCATCCACTCCTCATCGGTGGGCATAGCCCAGGCCGAAACCTGGCTGCCGGCCGTGGAGATCTGCGGCCCGCCGCGCTCATTGGCCGCGTCGTCGAGCTGTACTCCCAGCCACGCGACGTTGTGACAGACTCGCTGCCGGATCGCCGCGGCGTGCGCGCCGATGCCGCCGGTGAAGACGAGCCCGTCGAGCCCGCCCAGCGCCGCCGCGAGCGCGCCCAGCTCGCGGACGATCCGGGAGCAGAAGTAGCTCACGGCCAGCTGCGCGCGCGGGCTGTCGCTCGCCATCAGCGTACGCATGTCGTTGCTCAGGCCCGACAGACCGAGCAGCCCCGAGCGCTTGTAGAGCAGCTCCTCGACCTCGGCCAGGGACATGCCCTTTTGCTGCATCAGGTAGAGCAAGACACCCGGGTCGATTGCGCCGCAGCGGGTGCCCATGGGCAGCCCGTCCAGGGCCGTGAAGCCCATCGTCGTATCGACGCTTTGCCCGGCGCTGATCGCGCACATACTTGCGCCGTTGCCCAGGTGCGCGACGACGATCCGACCATCGGCCACCTCGGGGGCAAGCTCATAGAGCCGCCGAGTGATGTACTCATACGAGAGGCCGTGGAAGCCGTAGCGGCGGACGCCCTCGTTGTAATACTCGAGCGGGAGGGCGAACAGCCTGGCCAGCTGCGGGCTCTGGGTGTGGAATGCCGTATCGAAGCAGGCGACGTTGGGCACCCCCGGCAAGAAGCGCATCGCCGCGCGGATCCCGCTCAGGTTGTGGGGCTGATGGAGCGGCGCCAGGGGCACACAGGCCTCCAGCTGCTCCAGCACTGCCTTGTCAACCAGCACCGGCGCATGATACGCAATGCCGCCATGCACGACCCGATGCCCGACACCGAGCAGGCCGTCTGCGGGAAGCCGTGGCTCGAGCCAGGCCGCCAGGTGCTGCAGCGCGACGATATGGTTCGTTCCGGGCTCGCCCAACTCCCATGACGCCTCGTGGAGCGTGGCGCCGTTGGCATCCTTGGCGATGAAGCGCACCTGGGGGCCGTGGGCCTCGACAAGACCGACATAGCGCCGCCCAAGCTGGCCGCCCGGGCTGTCGAACAGCTCGAGCTTAATGCTCGATGATCCGGCGTTGAGGGTCAGGATCGCGTTTGCCATCACACTACATCTCCTTGCCCAGGTCTTGCCGCCGCGCGTGGGCGAGCAGCACGGCCACGGCGCACGAGGCCATGCGCGTGCGCACGCTGTCGGCCCGGCTGGTCAGGATGACCGGCGCGCTGGCCCCGAGCAGGATGCCCGCGGCGTCGGCCTTCGCCAGGTAGGTCAGCTGCTTGGCCAGGATGTTGCCGGCCTCCAGGTCGGGCACCACCAGGATGTCGGCCTGGCCGGCCACCGGCGAGTCGATCTTCTTGGTCTGGGCAGCCTCGAGGCTCACCGCATTGTCGAAGGCCAGCGGTCCGTCGAGCAGGGCCCCGGTGATCTGCCCCCGGTCGGCCATCTTGCACAGCGCCGCCGCGTCGAGGGTGGCCGGCATCTCGTGGTTAACCGTCTCGACCGCGGCGAGGATAGCGACCTTCGGCAGGGGGTTGCCCATCACGTGGGCCAGGTCGATCGCGTTCTGACAGATGTCGCGCTTGGTCGGCAGGTCGGGCGCGATGTTGAGCGCCCCGTCGGTCACCAGCAGCGCCTTGGGGTAGGTCGGTACGTCCATCACAAAGACGTGGCTCATGCGCCGCTTGGTGCGCAGGCCCCGCGCCTTGTCGATCACCGCCTTGAGCAGCTCGTCGCTGTGCAGGCTGCCCTTCATCACGGCCTCGGCCTCGCCGCTGCGCACCAGATCGACGGCCTTTGCGGCCGCGTCGTCGGCGTCCGCGACATCGATGATGGTCGCGGCGCTGAGGTCGAAGCCGTGGGCCTGGGCGAGGGCGCGGATCTTCGCGGCCGGGCCGACCAGGATCGGCGTGATCAGGCCGGCGCGGGCGGCGTCGAGCGCCCCGCCGAGCGACACGTCGTCAACCGGGTAGGCGACGGCCACCGCCACCGGATCTTTGCCCTTCACGGCCTGCATCAGCCGGTCGTAGCCGTGGAAGGTGTCCTCGATAATCAGCTGATTCGCTGCGCTAGTGTCAATGCTCATAGCTGTACTTCCTCCGAAGCGGTCGTTGCCCAGGTCGGAGAGCAGCGAGGTCGGCCAGGCGCCGCCCCAGAGCCCGCCCATATAGCGCATGACGCTCTTGCCGTCGACGCCGGACCAGTAGGAGAGCGGGGCGCCATTGAG
>JAAXUL010000539.1 GCA_013336035.1 Chloroflexales bacterium | reverse complement strand
GCTCTTCCGATCTCCGTGTGTGTGGCCGAGCCGCAGGGCTGGCCGGTGGCAGAGCCGGGCGAGCAGTCCCACGGGGTTGCCGCGCCGCTGGTTCGGAAGTAGGTGTCGAGGGCCCGGACGTAGAAGCGGAAGGGGCGGTTGCTCTGCAGGCCCACCGCCGTCGCCGGCACCCTCAGCACCCAGCTCTGTGTATTGAAGTCGGCCACCGTGTTGAAATAGCTCGGCGGCGCGAGCGTACCGTCGATGGCGTCCACGTCGCGCACGAACACGGCGTTGCGCCCGTCGCGCCCATCGCCCCGGTCGGCGTTGAAGACCACATAGTCGATCGTCCCATCGTCGTCGGCGTCGATATGGACCTCGAACTGAACGGGGAAGTTCGGCGAGGCCCGGTAGGGCTTGTCATGGACGGTGATCGCAAACGCCACCACCTCGTCGGCCAGGGCGCCCGCCGGGGCTGGCGGCAGGCCTAGGTTGGCGTTCAGCCCCGGGCTGGCGTAGCTGCGCAGGCCCACATAGTTGATATCGATGGGGCTCGCCGCGAGGCCGGGCACATCGCCGGGTGTGTAGTCGACGCTGGTGCAGGTCCCGGTGCGGGTGTCGCACTTGTTCGGGCTGATGTCGACGAGGGCGAAGGGCTCGACGACGCCGGCCTTGAACGCGGCCCCGTTGTCAAGGATGATCCGGTCCTCGAGGCTGCGCGACACCGACACCTCGGCCCCCTTGTGCGGCAGGACGTGAACGGGCACGCTGACCTGGTTGTTCGCCCCGCCGTCGATAAGCAGGGCCCCGTCGACCTCGAAGAGAGTCAGACTGGGGCAGTCGAGCTCAGGCGTAGGCGAGTTGCACGAGGCGCTGCCTCTATCGCCTAGATCACCGCCATTGAGCGTCCAGTCGCGCAGGCCCTCGGGGCTGATCGCCAGGGTGAGGGTGACGATCTCGGCGGCGCCGCCATCCAGGCTGAGGCTCTCGGGGGTGACGCGCAGGGCCACGCCGCGCCCCTGGTCATCGGCAAAGCGCAGGGCGGTGCTGAGGCTGTAGCTGCGGGGCAAGCGCGAGTAGTTCTGCACCACCACCTGGCGCGTCAGCTCTTGGGCGGTCACTGTGGGCCTATAGCCGAATGACACGCTGCCGGTCTGGGCGTTCCAGGCTCTGTAGAGCGGCTCGCCGCTGGGGTAGAGGGCGGCGCAGGGCGGCGGGATCCCCGCGCTCTGGTACCTGAGCAGGTCGGTGTAGGGCGTGACCGTGCAGCGCTGTAGATCGGGGGTGCTCGCCAGCAGGGCGATCATCGCGGTCGCGTCGAGGGCCAATGTGCGGCCCACGAAGGTGCCCAGGGCGCTGATGCGGCCGGCCCCCTGCAGGGTGTATGGCGCCAGGCCGCCCGTGGCCGTGCGCAGACCGCCGAAGGCGTTATTCATCAGCACGGCCTTGACCAGCGGCCCCAGCGAGAGGTTGAGCCCGGTATCGTCTGCCAGGCCCGGGTCCGAGTTGAGCTCGCCGTGCTCCTCGAGCTCCTGGATGATCAGGGCGGCCACGCCGGCGGCCACGGGCGCCGCCCCTGACGATCCGCCAAAGGGCGCCACGGCGGACCCGCCCCCCGCCAGCGCCGAGAGGATGGCCCCTGGCGCGGCCAGATCGGGCTTTAGCGCGTTGTCGACGATGCGCGGCCCGCGGCTGGCGTCGGCTGCGATGGCCTCGTCCGCGCCGGCCGTGCCGGGGATGACACTCTCGGCCACGGCCAGTGAGGCATCGGCCGTGGCGGGTGAGGCGATGATGTAGGGCTTATCGCCGTCATTGCCCGCGGCGGTGACCACGAGCGAGCCGTAGAAGCCGGCCAGATTGGCGAAGAGGGTGACGGCATCCTCGGGCTGGCCGTAGCTAAAGCTCAGGGCGAGGACGATCACGTCGGCGGGATCGTAGGGGCGGCAGTTGGCCGCGCACCAGCCGCTGTCCGAGCGGTCAAGGTCGAGGGCGGCGTCGATAGCGCTCAGGAGGGCCACGCCGTCACACAGGTTGGCCACGCCGTTGCAGGCCTTGAAGGACCAGATATATGCCCCAGGGGCCACCCCGATGTCGCTGCCGCCGGGGGACGCTGGCAGGCCCGCGGCAATATCGGCCACATGGGTCCCGTGCCCATTGAGGTCGATCGGGTTCAGGTCGGGGAACGCGCAGATCTGTTGGACACCACAGCGCGGGTCGGGGCTGGGCCAGACATCGCCAACCAGATCGAGGCCGCCGAGCACCTTCGCGTTGGGGAAGAGGTCGGCGGGAGGGGGCTGTGTGGCGTCACAGCCAGTGTCTCCTGGCGACAGGTTAGGGTTATTGCAGGCGGCGCGCCTGTAGGCGACCGGGTCGCCGCTGCCGCCGAGCTTCCGGTGCGTGTAGTCAACGCCGGTGTCGATCACGGCGATCTCGATGCCCGCGCCATCGTTGCCGAGGCGGCGCACCTCATCGGCGCCGATCAGGGCGGCCACCTCGGCCTGTGTGGCGACCGCCGCCGCCGTGCTCTGGGAGGTCGCGTAGTCGCCGACGCGCGTCACGGCGATGACGCCCGGCAGCGCGCCGAGGGCGGCGATGTCGTCGGGCGTGTCGACGGCCACAGCCAGCCCCGCGGTGGCGTGGCTGAAGCGGGCCAGGACGGAGCCGCCCATGGCGGCTACGCTGGTGGCTAGCTGCTCCTGGGCGGCGGCAAGCTCGGCGGCGTAATCCGCCCGCTGCTGCTGGCCCCACCCTTTGCCGACAATTGCCAGGGGGGGCAGCTCGAGCTGCACAAGGGCAGTGAGGCGGGCCCCGGGCGCACCGACCGGCTGCCGTGCCCAGCTGGCGCGCGCCGTAGTCTGGGCAAGCTCGCGGAAGGCGGAAATATCGAGCTGTGTCCGCGTGACGGCGCGCGGCGGGTGGGCTGTGGCAGCTATAAATGAGAAGGCCAGGGTGAGACTGATCGCGGCGGCGATGCTCCTGGCAGTACGCGGTGACACGAGAAACCCCCACTGCTCACTTAGCCTGAGGTGCCAACACCCTCGCGCTGAATCACCGCTGGTGTGGCGCGCCCGGCAAGCTGAAGAGGAGCTTAGACCTGCCTTTGGCCTGGGCTGGGATGCTGGCTTGGAAGCGGACCTGTACGTCCCCCTAGGGTACCGCCGGGCTGTCGGACTGTCAATTAACAGTATTGTTATCGATAGTACGGGGGTCGCTACACGAGGCTCGCGAAGAGCGCGTCATAGCGAGGCGCCATAGTGGCCCAGTCGTAGGGCGCGGCGACGGCGCGCCAGAGCGCGCGGGGCTCGGCGGCGCGCGTCAGAGCGCTCGCGAGGGCGGAGGCCAGGGCTATGTCGTGATCGTAGAGACAGGCGGCGTGGTGCTCGGGCGGCAGCAGGTCGGGGTAGTTGAGGCGGCGCGGCAGCACTGGCGCGCAGCCGCAGTACATCGCCTCGACCACACCGATGCCGAAGAACTCCTGGGCCGCCGTGCTCACCACGAGATCGGCCTGGCGGAGCAGCGCGGCATAGGCCGCCCGCGTGGGCACGTACCCCCAGTGGGCTATTCGCTCTCTCCAGCGCTCGTGGGCCGCGACAAACTCGGGCGCCCGCGGGTCGATGTGCTCGCCTGCCACGATCAGCTGGAACTCGTGCCCGCCGGCCGCCAGATCCTCCAGGGCCGTGAAGAACACCCCCGGCTGCTTGTCGTACTCCCAGCGCGAGTTCCAGAGGATGACCGGCGGATGCCCGGGCGCGCGCGCCGGCCAGGGGCGGTCTAGAGATGCCAGATCGACTCCGGGCGGCAGCACGTGGCTCTTCGCGGCGATCTGGGCGACGGTCGCGAGCTCGTGGTAGTCGTGGTAGCGGCCGAGGAGGTCGGGCAGGGCGGCGAGAAAGTCGCGCCGGTGGAAGTTGGAGTTGAAGAGGACGGTGTCGGCGGCCAGGGCGGCCGTGTAGTTGACCCAGGCGAAGCTCAGGTCGCGCTGCCGGCCGGGCGGCAGAGGGTAGGTGAGCTGGTTCTCGTGGAAGTAGAGGGCGGCGGGCACGCCGGCCAGCAGGTCGGCGGTGAGCGCGCGAAAGACGGCCAGGTCAAGCATATCGCTGGCGACGATCAGGTCGGGGCGCTCGCCGCGCTCGTGGGCCAGGCGGGCCATGGTCACGGCGCCGCCGCGCATACGCCAGCGCCAGCCCCCCGCGATCGGTAGGGCTAGCACGGTCACCCGATGCGCGGCGCGGGCCGCGTAGCCGGCCGCTACCGCGGCGTGCGACCCGCCGTGAAAGGGGTCGAGCCAGAGAATATGCATAGGCTCCGGGCGATCAGAGGGCCTCGCGCCCCTTGCGTCTAGCCGGAGGAGATTGTACCATCCCTATAGACATACCTGGCTCTTAGGGCGCCCGCCTCAACTAAGGAGATCTTGTCAATGACGACCACGCCTGCCCCGACCTATCAGCACCTGCTGCTCGACGTAGAGGACCGCCTCGCATTCATCACTATGAACCGCCCCGCGCGGCGCAACGCCCTCTCGCTGGAGCACATGGAGGAGCTGATCGACGCCTTCCGCACGGTGGGCCGCCGCGGCGACGTGGGTGTGGTGGTGCTGCGTGGGGCCGGCCCCGCCTTCTGCGCCGGCCACGATCTGAGCGAGATGACCGGGCGCAGCCCCGAGTTCTACCGCCACCTCTTCGACATCTGCACCGTGCTCATGGAGACCATCCAGGCTATCCCCCACCCGGTGATCGCCCAGGTCCACGGCATCGCCACGGCGGCGGGCTGCCAGCTGGCCGCCACCTGCGACCTGGTGGTGGCCGCCGATGATGCCCGCTTCGCCACGCCGGGCGTGAAGATAGGCCTCTTCTGCTCGACGCCGATGGTCGCCCTGAGCCGGGCCGTGCCCGCCAAGAAGGCCATGGAGATGCTGCTCACCGGCGACCCCATCTCGGCCGCCGAGGCCCGCGATTTTGGCCTGGTGAGCCGGGTGGTGCCCGCCGCCGAGCTCGAGGGCGCCGCGCGGGCCCTGGCCGCCCAGATCGCCGCCGCCAGCTCGGCCGTCGTCGGCCTGGGCAAGCAGGCCTTCTACCGGCAGCTCAGCATGCCCCAGCACCAGGCCTACGCCTACGCCAAAGAGGTGATGTCCTTCAACGCTACCTTCGCCGATGCCCAGGAGGGGATCTGCGCCTTCCTCGAGAAGCGCCCCCCTCGCTGGGGCGACCGCTAGCGGGTCGGTAGAGTTTTCTGGTGCGCTGTGGCGTAGCCACACGCACCAGAAAAGAAGTGCTCGCGGGGCATCGCCCCGCACGCCCGCTCGCGGGGATTCTCTACGGCGCTCTGGCGACCCGCCGGGGCTTATTCGGCCCGGGTCAGGTACTCGTTCACCCCGGCGACCCCAAGCCGGCGCTCCAGGGCCAGGACCCGATCGAGGGCCGGCCGGTACGGGTGCTGTGAGGTGAGCATGCGCTCTGCGGCCTTGCCACAGCCCAGCCAGCGCAGGTGGTGGTAGGCTACCCACTCGGCGTGGCCCTCGCGCAGGTCGTCGTCGCGCAGCAGGGGGCAGCGCTCGCCCTGCCAGGCGTGGGCGTACTCGTGGGCCACGGTGGTGCGGAAGCCCAGCCTGGGCAGGCCGTAGAGCATATAGATGGCGCGGATGTGGCCGCGGCGCTGGTAGAGGCCGAGGGTGTTATGGCCCTCGGGGGGCGCGCCGCCGCCGCTGGCGCGGATGCCCTCGAGGGTCGGCGCGTCGACCAGGCGGAAGGCCACGCCCACGTTCAGGGTCAGGCCGAGCTGGGCCACGACGCCCGCCACCGTCTCGTCGAACAGGGCCCGGGCCATAGCAGGGTCGTAGACTGCTGTGGTGTGGCAGGCCGCGCACTGCAGCCGCCCATCGTGGAG
>JAAXUL010000538.1 GCA_013336035.1 Chloroflexales bacterium | reverse complement strand
GCAGGAGGGTGGATGGTGAGCTCCTATCGCGGTATGGATGTGCCTCCCGGGTTGCGCGTACAGGTCGCATCTGCCACGAGGCGCATGCCGGACGAACCGTCCAGCATGCGCCTCATCGGTATCCTGGTGACGCACCAGCCAGATCCGGCAGCCGGATTCAGGTGCCCGCTTCGCCTTCCACCGCCTGCGCCAGGATGCTCTCGACCCAGGCGCGCACCGCGGCACGTCGCCGGCACTTGGTCTTCTGTCTGATGCGCTTCCAGTAGGTGCGGATCGTCTCAACCGACACGCCGAGGTGCTCGCAGAGCTGGTCGCGTGGCCACCCCAGATAGTCCAGGATCACGACGCGGGCTTCGGAACGAGAGAGGGGGGTCTTCCGCTCAATAAGCAGGATGGCCGCATCCATCGAGATCGGCGGTTCATCGCCAAGCCCGATGCAGCGGGCGAACAGGTTGCTCATACCAGTACTCCAGCTAGCCTTCCGTAGACGAACGCGTTCATCGCAAACAATGTGGCTGATGGCGGGTGGGAAAGTCGGGACGAGCGCCCGTTGATGTAGCTACGTCCTCAGCGCTGTCGCTCAGGAAGGGCCACTCGCCACCGCGGTATCTCCCTGAACCATACGATTGGACGCCCATCATACCCAGTGCCGCAGCGTTTGAGAAGATGTGAAAACACATAAGTCCGGGAAGAAATGGGCCATCCTTGCCATTTCTATGTGTTTTCACATAGTGCCATGCGCGCTCACCATGCCTATAATCGTGGCGGAGGGTCGGTTCAGATCTCGTTCCTATGCTATCGCTCACAAGGAATCCTATGGCTCGCCATCCAATTCGTATCCTCATCGGCGACGATCACCCGATCGTGTGTGACGCCCTCTGCACACTGCTGGCCAACGCGGAGCAGTTTACCGTTGTGGCAACGGCCCGATCATTCCCCGAGGTCGTCGCGGTCGCGCGCCGCCTCCCCGCCGATGTGGTCATTCTTGACCTGGAAGGGATGGAGGGTTCGCCCCTGGCCGTCATCCAGCGCCTCCAGCGCGATGTCCCCGCGCTCAAGGTGATCGTCTTCTCGTCCACGATTGACTTGGCGCCCGATCTGCTCGAGGCCGGCGCGGCGGGGTATGTGGCGAAGGAAGAGCTGTCGTCGGTGCTGGTCGCGGCGATCACCGCGGTTGTCGCGGGGCAGACCTTCCGCTCGCCGTTTGTCGAGGAGTACCTGGAGCGGTCGCGTCGGGAGACTTCACTGACCCCCAAGGAGCAGCTGGCCCTCAAGCTGCTGGCGCAGGGGTTGACGACCCTGGAGATTGCGGAATACATGCATATCGAGCCACGCTCGGCGCAGAACTACATTACCTCGTTGCTCCGCAAGACGGGCTGCGCACAACGGCTGCAACTCGTGGATTGGTATCGCCGGAAGTACGATCCATCGTCGTAATCTATTGCTAAATGTAAAACATGACTCGTCGGATTAGTATGGATTCGCCATGATATATTGATCGGCTGTATTTTGCAGTACCTTAAGGCGTATTGCGTACAGTTATAGCGCGAAGATGATGTGATTTATCATGGAATGATATGATTTCGCGTCTTTTCAACGACGCCATGTGCTGGTATACTGCGCGTCCCGTTTCGCCTGTCCAAAAACGGGAATGGCAAATCGCTGCTACGCCCTCCCAAAGATGGGTGAAACGCGTAGAGTCCTTCACGGAGAATGTCATGAACGACGTGCCCCGGGCGGAAGCGTGTGCTTCGGAGTTGATTGAGATCGAGGACCTGACCGTGACCGCCACCGGTGCCGCTGACGAAGCGCCCGCGCAGCGAGCCGCCCGTGTGCTGCCTCGCCTCGCCGCGATCGGCGCTCGGCTGGCCGTCGTCGCCCCGGTCCTGCCCCTGTTCTTCAGCCCGAACGGCCTCGGCAGCGGTGTCAGAGGCTGCTAACCGCCCCTCCGTCCGCGGCCCGAGGGAATCCCCTCGGGCCACACGCCGGTCCGATAGCCTGGTCACTCCAGCCAGCAAGCATGCACACAACCCATGGCTAGCCCTCTCGCCCCTGCCCTCGCCCACCTTCCCGTGTCCGACGAGCTCCGAACGGCCTTGGATCTCCTCCTCGGCAGCACCAGCACCGCGGCGCCGGAGCCGCGCTGGCTTGAAGTAATCGCTCGTATCGCCGAGACCTTGTCCGCTGAGCCGAGCAGCATCGCTCCATTTGTCGAGGCCTGGCGGCAGCTCTATGTCGTGACCCTCTTTCTGGACCACGTCCAGGACGACGATCCGCTCGACGATCCGCAGCTGGAGGCGCTCCCGCCGCCACTCCAGTACCACCTTGCCTTCAGCGTCTACATTGCCGCCCAGCATGCCCTGGCCCACCTCGACCCCAGAGCCATACCGGCGGCGCGGATCACACGGCTCCAGCGCTTCTGGACGGCATCCGTCGCCCAGATCGCCAGCGGCCAGTACCTTGACCTGACCACCACCAGCGCCGCGATTGAGGCGACAGACCAGTCACCGCTCGACCGTTATGAGCAGCTTGCGCTCCAGAAGACCGGGGCCACGTTCGCCCTGGCCTTTGGCGGAGCCGCGCTTCTGGCCACGGACGACGAGGCGCAGATCGCTGCCCTCACAAGCGCTGGCTCGATCTACGGCATGTTGCTCCAATATCACGACGACCTGCTGGATCAAGAGCTCCAGGAGAGCCAGCCTGAGGCACTGACGCTCACCCGGGCACTTCTCGCCGCCCACCCGAGCCTCGCGGCGTATGGCCCACACGCCGCGTTGGGCTTTTGGCACTCCATCTACGCCGCCTACACGCAGGCGCTAACGTCCGTCCTCGAACCGCTGCCCGCCGCGACGCGGACCATCTACAGGGAACTCCTGCGGCAGTCCTTTGGCGACGTGCCCGCGTCGGTCGATGCGCCGTACCCTGTCGCGTCACGAGATGTGTGGTGATCATGCCAGCCCTTCAGCCCTTTCGTCTCGGTGCCGCGGTGCTCCTGCTCGCCATACTTGTGGCTGCCGTCTTGTACTGGCCGCTCCCCATGCTCGGCGTCTCGGCCGACCCCGCGACGGGCGAGGTGGTGGTGGTCGCGGAAGGATTGCCCGGCGCGCTTGCCGGCGTGCAGCTGGGCGATCAGATTGTGCAGTTCTACGGGCATCCCTGGGCCGCCTTCAACACTCGTCTCTTTGTGGTGCCCCTGCCGTGGCGAGACGGCACCCCAAGCCCGATGACGGTCAGGCGCGGCGATGAGCTCCGCTCGCTGACCCTTATGGCCGGCCCCCCCGATCTCGCCCTCCAGGCTGATAAGGCGCTGCGGACCCTGGTGGCGCTGGTGTGCTGGAGCAGCGGGGTGGCTCTGGGCACGTCACGCCAGAAGAACAACCGTCAGCTCCAATGGGCGGCCTGGTTCTGGGTGCTCCTCGGCGGAGCGCTGGGCATCTACCAGCTCGCCCAGACCGCGTCCTACGTGCTGACGGTTGGGGTGCTCTGGGTGCTGGCGACGTTCCTGGCGCCAACCGCCGTGATGATGCATCTCTGGTATCCCAGCCGGCCGCTGTCACCTACCACGCTGGTGCATGCCCGGCGCTGGTGGCTGATCACCATCGGCCTGCTCCAGCTGGCCGCGCTTGGCCTGGCGGCCTTCAGCGGCACCACGACGGCTCTCCTCGAGCGGCTTGATACTGCCACGACGGTGGTCTTCCTCGCGTGCTTTGGGCTCAGTGGGCTCATCCTCTGGCGGGCCTACCGCGAGACACGCATCGCGCACATTCGACGCCAGATCCGCCTGATCGCCACGGCCTGCGTGATTGTCGCCTGTGCCTGGACGATGCTCTTGCTCGGCGAGGTGCTGGCCCCAGCGATCATCGCCGCGATTCCCCCGGTCATGCTGACCGCCTGCGCGGCGCTCGTTCCGCTGGCGTACCTCTACGGTGGGATAGGTGTCGATCTCCTGTGGGCGGATCTGCTCGCGCGTCAGATCCGGGCGCACGCGTATACGCTTGTCGTCATCATGGTGCTGGCCACCGTGGTCACGCGGCTCGGGTTGGTGCAACCGACCCCGCTGCTCATCGCGGTCATCATGGTGGCGGCCTACCAGCCGGTCTTCCAGCTGGTGCGCTGGCTCTGGTCGCACGTGGGCACCGATGACCCGTCGCCGGAGGGGCTCAGCCAGGTTACGACCCAACTCAGCTCCACGCTTGATGCGGACCAACTTGCCGCGATGCTGAGCGCGGGCCTGTGGACGATGTTTCGTGAGCCGCCCGTGGCGGTCTACCTTCGGCGGGAGACCGAGGCTGACGCGCTGGAGCGGGCGGCGCAGCGGCAGCTCACGCTTCCCCTGCAGATCACCCCCGCGCTGATCGCGCAGGTGTTTCACCACGAGGAGGCGATCCTGCCGATCGGCGCCATCCAGCAGCGGGTCGGCCAGGCTGGCCTTGAGGACGCGGACGCCGCGCTCGTGTTCGCGCCGCTGGTCAACCTCTGGGGCCGGATCTGTGACGGAGACGGGACAATCCTGGGGCTGGTGGTGCTGGGCGCACGCGGCGATCGTGACCCCTACCGCGAACCGGATCTGCGCGCGCTCACGCAGTTGCTCGGCGCGGCGGCCCTGGCGTTCGCCAACAGTGCGAGCTATGGACGGCAGGTACAGGCCCAGCAGCTCATTCGCCAGCTCTACCGGCACCTCCAGCAGGCGCAGGATCAGACGGCGTCAACGATCGCGCGCGAGATCCATGACGAGGTGCTGAATGTCAACGTGCGGCTCAATATCCAGGCCCTTGAGTACCTGGTGACCCAGGCCAGTGTGGCGGCCCCCGCGCTCAGCGAGGAGCTTCAGGCGCTGCTAGAGAGCGAACAGTCAACGGGGACCCTGCTCCGGCTCATCTGCGAGCAGCTGCGCCCGGCGTACTCGGACGACCCGTTGGGCCTCGTGGCCAGCCTACGCCGGGTGGTTGAGCAGCTTGGTGTCACCTGGGAGGGCC
This sequence comes from Chloroflexales bacterium, assembly GCA_013336035.1. Classification (GTDB taxonomy): domain Bacteria; phylum Chloroflexota; class Chloroflexia; order Chloroflexales; family Chloroflexaceae; genus CAIWXH01. The sequence continues at coordinate 899 of JAAXUL010000538.1, read as the reverse complement.
GCATCCGCCTCGAGGTTGAGCGGTTGCCGTGCCCAGTCGATCGTCAGCTGCATCGCGAGCTGGTCCTGATCGCCCGTGAGGCGGTGACCAACGCGATCAAGCACGCGGTGGCGACCGAAATCGTCGTCGCCTTGAGCTTCCCGCCAGAGCGCGATGCGCCGCTCACGCTAACCATCCGCGATAATGGGCTGGCCCGGCAGCAGGTGGCGCCGAAGGCCGGACACATCGGGCTGCACTTCATGCAGGAGAGCGCGGACACGATTGGGGCGACGATCGCCTGGCTGCCGCAAGCGACCGGTGGGATCGCGGTGCAGGTCGTGGCTCCCATCGCCGGACGTGAGGACGACTCACTTGGTGCTGCGATGCCGCGCTGGTGGGTTGGCGAGGCCGCAGTTGCCGATGAAGGGTGGTTCGCCACGGTGGCCCCAGTAGCTGACACTGACTGGCCCAATGGGAAGGATGAAAGGAACGAATGCGCCAGCCGATGATTCCCGAGGTTCTGACTCGTATGCTGCGCGACTCAGCCCTGGCGCGGAGTGGCGCCTACCTGGGCGCAATGGTGGGCGTCGTGCTGGTGGTCAGCAAGCTCCCCTACGATGTCGAGAATCCCTTTGAGGCCAACGGCCACCCCATCGCCTTCCCAGGCGTGGTGGGGATCACGAACCTGTTCACCTACCTCCGACCGGAGGATCGGGCCGGGTGGGACCGGTTGCCGACCAGGGGGGAGCTTGCCGATTTCGCCTGCGGGGCAGCCATCGGAACGGCCGCGTGCAGCGCCATGCTCGGTGTCGCCGCTGCCGCGAACCAATTCGTCCTCGTCGGCAAAACGGGCAGTATCCAGATTGGCGATGGGTGGTCCTTCACCCCCCGGCGCAGCGGACCGTCGGTGGCGTTCAAGG
>JAAXUL010001373.1 GCA_013336035.1 Chloroflexales bacterium | reverse complement strand
CCCGTACAGCAAGCGGCACCTCTATGGGTAGCGCCGCCGCTCAGTCCTCCAGCTCGTAGAGCAGGTCGAGCAGCGCCTCGGAGTGGGCGAGCGTCGCCTCCTCGTCGTGCGCCTGCGCCGCCGCCTCGAGGGCCGCGGCGGCCTCGCGCAGCTCGCTGTGGCCCGGGTTATCGGCCAGGGCGCGGCGGGCGCGCACCAGCAGGCTGATCACATCGAGCGGGAGCGGCTCGTCGCCCCCGACCTCCGCCTCCTGGGCGAGCAGGGCCTCCTCGAGATCGACATCGACCAGATCGAAATCGTCGAGAGCAGCCCGCGCGCCGGCGATCTCGGCAGGGGTCATGCGGATGTGGGCGGCCCGCACGCTGGTCTGGGCCTGCTTGCCGCTGCCCCGGTCGACCGCGGTGACGTGCAGGATGCCGTCGATGTCGAGGTCGAACTTCACCGTAATGCGCGGCGGCTGGCCCGGCGCCTCGGGCCGCAGCTGCTCGAAGCGGAACTCGCCGAGCAGCGTGTTCTGCGAGGCCACCGGGCGCTCGCCCTGGTAGATCTTGATCTCGATGACAGTCTGGGCCGGGTGGAGCGCGTAGTACATCTCAGCGCGCGTGGTCGGGATGGTCGTGTTGCGGTGGATGATCACATTGTAGCGGTCGGGGATAACCTGGTCGTAGACGATCTCGGCGACCTCGATGCCCAGCGAGTGGGGCGTCACATCGACCAGGATGGCGTCGAGGGGCTCGCCGGCGATGATCGCCGCCTGCACCGCCGCGCCCAGGGCGACGACCTCATCGGGGTTGACGGCCACCCCCGGCTCGATGCCCGTATGGTCGCGCACCAGCTCCCACACGAGGGGGATGCGCGTGCTGCCGCCCACGAAGAGCACCTGGTCTAGCTCATCGGCGGTGAGGCCGGCGTCGCGCAGGGCGGCGTCGAACGACTCGATCGTGCCATCGAGCAGGTCGGCGATCAGGGCCTCGAACTCCGGGCGGCTGACCTCGACATCGAGGTGCAGGGGGCGGCCGCTCGCAGAGAGCAGGTACTCCTCGCGGACGCGCACCGTAGGCTGATCCGAGAGCGCGATCTTGGCCTCCTCGGCGGCGCGCAGGAGCCGCGCGAGGGCGACCGGGTCGGCGCGCGGGTCGACGCTGTGCTGCTGCAAAAAGCCCTCGGCCAGAAAGTCGGCCAGGCGCGCGTCAAAGTCGTCGCCGCCGAGCTGGGTGTTGCCGTGGCTGGCGCGCACCTCGACCACGCCGCCCTCGAGCTCGATGATCGAGACGTCGAAGGTGCCGCCGCCCAGATCGTAGACGGCCACGAGCTTACGCTCGCCGTCCTCGCGCCCGAGGCCATAGGCCAGGGCGGCGGCGGTCGGCTCATTGATGATCCGCTCGACAGTGAAGCCCGCGATCTCGCCGGCCTCGCGGGTGGCCTGGCGGGCGGCGTCCGAGAAATAGGCCGGCACAGTGATCACCGCACGCTCGACGGGCTGCCCAAGCTGGGCCTCGGCGCCGCGCTTCAGCTCACGCAAGATCAGGGCCGAGATCTCCTGGGGGGTGTACTGGCGCTCGCCGAGGGTCACCTGCACGTCCTGGCCCATCGAGCGCTTGATCGAGCGGACGGTGCGCTCGGGGTAGAGGATGTACTGATTGCGGGCGGGCGTGCCGATCAGCATGGCGCCCTGCTGGCTCAGCCCGACGACCGAGGGGATGATCCGCTCGTCGCCCTGGGGCAGGATATGCGGCGTGCCGTCGCGCACAAGGGCGGCGGCAGAGTAGGTCGTGCCAAGGTCGATCCCGATTATCAGGCTCATTGGTTATCTATCCTCGTTCTGCTCGCCGGCGACGGCGACCTCGGCGTGGCGCAGCACGCGCGAGCCGGCGAAGTAGCCCCGGCGGATCTCGCGGGCCACGGTGCCAGAGGGCAGATCGTCGGCTACGACTACCTCGATGGCGATGTGGTAGCGCGGGTCGAAGGGCTGGCCCTCGGCGACAATGGGGGCGACGCCGACCTCGGCGAGGGCCGTGAGCATGCGGTCGCGGACAAAGCCCAGCCCGACCAGCCACGAGTCGAGGGCCTCGCGGAGCGCCTCGGCATCCTGATTTTGGGCGGGCGCGGGCGGCGTAGAGCGCAGCCAGGCGGGCAGCCAGCTCGGCCCAGCCTCCGGCTCAGGCTCCGGGCCGGCGTAGGCGATCACCTCGCTGCCGGCGCGCAGGGCCGCGTCGATCCCGTCGAGGGCGG
>JAAXUL010001372.1 GCA_013336035.1 Chloroflexales bacterium | reverse complement strand
GGGTGGAGCTGGAACGTGAAGCGGGTGACGACGCCGAAGTTGCCGCCGCCGCCGCGCAGGCCCCAGAGCAGCTCGGGGCGCTCGCTCGCGCTGGCCAGCACGACCTGGCCCGAGGCCAGCACCACCTCGGCGCCGATCAGGTTGTCGCAGCTGAGGCCGAAGCTGCTGCGCAGCCAGCCGTAGCCGCCGCCCAGCGTAAGCCCGGCCACGCCGGTGCGCGAGAAGACGCCGCCGGGCGTGGCGAGGCCGTAGGCCTGGGTCGCGGCGTCGACCTGGCCCCATGTGGCGCCGCCGCCGACGTGGGCGACGCGCGCGTGGGGGTCAACCTCGACCTGATGCATAGGCGAAAGGTCGATCACCAGGCCGCCGTCGCAGGTGCCGTGGCCGGCGACGTTGTGGCCGCCGCCGCGCACGGCCAGGGGCAGGCCCGTCTCGCGGGCGAAGCCGATGGCGGCGACAACATCGGCCGTGCTCGCGCAGCGGGCGATCAGGGCGGGGTGGCGGTCGATCACGCCATTCCAGACCTTGCGGGCCTCGTGGTAGGCCGCGTCGCCGGGCCGGATCAGCTTGCCCTCGAGCTGCTGGGCCAGGCGCTCTACAGCCGTGTCGCCGCGCGTCGTCGTGCTCGGCAGGAAGAATCCCATCATGGTGCTCCTTGCATCTACGCCCCACAGCCGGGGCGTAGCACCACGCTACCTGCCGATCGTTCGCGCTTCGCTCTCGCGATCATTCCTCGCGGCGTTCCCCGGCGCGCGAGCCGGCTCGCGCCGGGCGCCACGTGATGCGCGGCCGGGCCGCCGTGTGGTCACGCGCCCCTGAATGGTATTGCGCTTAGCTCGTCGGCGAGCCGCTCGGCGGCCGCCTGCCAGTCACGCACCGGGCTGGGCATGGCGGGCGGCGTGTCGCCCAGCGCCGGGTGCGCCGCGAGGGCGGCCGCGCAGGAGCGCGCGCGGGCGCGGGTCTCGTGGGTGCTTGCCGGGTGGTGCAGCGGGTAGCTGAGCAGCTCGGCCGCGCGTGTGACACGCCCAAGCTGGAGGTGCCAGGCCGCGCAGCCGATGAACACGGTGAGCGCCAGCGGCACCAGGTGATGCAAGGCAGCAACGCGCAGCGCCTGCGCGTAGCAGGACGGCACCTCGTCGTCGGTGCCGCGACCGAGAGCGACAAGCGTTGCGCCCAGGTCACACAGCACAGCCGCGGCGTTCAGGTCGCTGCCAAGCTTCTGGTAGATGGCCAGGGCCTCGCGCTGGAGCTGCTCGGCGCGCACAAGGTCGCGCTGCTCACCCGCAAGGCGGGCAAGCTCAACGAGCGAGGCGGCGGCATCAAGCGGCTGCTCGCCCGCCTGCGCGACGGCCAGGCTGTGCAGCAGCACCGCCCGCGCCTGCTGGTGGTCGCCCTTCAGCCGGTATGCGCTCGCGAGGGCGGGCAGAAAGGCGCCTGGCTGCACGCCATGATCGCGGTAGATCGCGACGCTCTGCTGGAGGTAGCCAAGCGCCTCGTCGGGCGCGCCCTGAGTCAGGGCGAACTTGCCCTGCTGCACCAGCATCGCCGCTGTCATATGGGGGCAGGCGATCGCCTGCTCCTGGTTAAGCGCGCTGTTCTCGGCCAGGAGCTGCATCGTCTGGCCGTAGTCGCCGCGCGTGAGCGCGATCTCCGACAGGTAGGTGTTGGCGACATGCCGCTCGTTGCGCACCCCATCGCGGCGGCATGTGCTCACCGCCTCGCTAAGAAAATACTCCGCCTCGCTCAGGCGCCCTTCGCCCGCCGCCGCACCGCCGAGCACGAGGAAGCAGGTGGCCAGGCCCCACGCGTCGCCGTGCGCGGCGTAGATCGGCAGGGCCTCCTGGGCCCGCGCCCGCGCGCTCTGGTAGCTGCCCTGGAGCAGGTAGGCGTAGCCGAGGAAGGCGTTGGCGAGCGCCTCTTTGAGCGGGTCGCGCTGCGCCGCGGCGCGCAGCATGGCGATGCCGCGCAGCATCAGCTCGACGCCCGGCGTGGGCGCGCTGGCGCGGGCGCGCAGGTAGCCCTGGCCAGCCAGCAGCAGGCCCCGGACGAGGGCGCGCTCGCGCGTGGCGCCGTCGGGAGAGCAGGTACCTTTTTTGAAAATAAAAACAAAGGTACCTGCTCTTAACATAAAAAGATCATTGTATGCATATTCAAGACCAACAGCCCAAATGATCTCTCTCATCTCCTCATTAAATCCACCAGGAGCATCGTAG
>JAAXUL010000537.1 GCA_013336035.1 Chloroflexales bacterium | reverse complement strand
CGAGGTTCGCCTGCGCCTGCGCTACAGCGCCGCCGGCGCCGGCACCGACGACGAGCGGACGGTCTACCTCCGCCGAGAGACCTGGGCGGCGCGCTGGTTCCTGATCACGCGGGCCCCGACCCTCGACGGCACCCTCGAGCTAGAGTGGCGCGAGCTGGGCCAGCGCGGCGCCCCGACCTGGCACCGCCCGACGCCCATCGACACGACGACGATAACCCTCTGAGCGATATCTCTCGGGCCAGGCATGTGCCGCGGCCCCGCACCAACAGCCTGGCCACTGCGGCCAGCACACAAGGAGGCATCAGCATGCTCCGCATCGACAAGCAGGAAGTCTTCCCCGAGGTCCCCGGCGTGACAGTGTGGGGCGACGACAAGATCGAGCACATCTTCTACGTGCTCCCCGAGAGCCCGCGCTTCCGGCTGGTGGAGGGCAAGCCGGTCTTCAAGTTCATCAAGTATCGCGCGCCGGTGAGCCGGCCCGACGGCGTGAAGGGCGGCTACATCTTCTTCGACGCCGAGATCGCCGTGCCCGAGGCCAACATGAAGCTCCTCGAGGGGCTGCTCCAGGACCGGCTGAACAAGCGCCACCAGGCGGCCAAGCGGCCCGGCGCGCCGCCGAAGGTGCAGTTCGGCACGATCACCTACACCCGCGGCAGCGTGCGCATGCTGCTCGAGCAGGACGGCAAGGTCATCCAGACCATCCGCAGCGCGGGCAAGCCCACCCTCTTCGGCAACAACGTCGCCTCGTTCGCGATCGAGCTGACCCAGGACGGCGCGGCGATCTTCGAGGCCGCCATGCAGGGCGAGGGCGCCTCGGCCATCTCGCTGGTCTACGACCTCTACTTCTGGACCAAGCTGCCGACCCTGAGCGCGCACGTCTGGTTCGACTCCGACAAGTTCTACTCGTATGTCCAGTCGACCGACACCGAGGTCAGCTGGTGGAGCGAGGACCACTACCGCGAGGATCTGCGCGAGTTCCTGAAGGAGTCTGAGTCGGCCGGCAGCGAGATCACCATGGAGTTCGCGCTGTCCGACCCCGAGCAGGACCGCAAGATCAAGGATCGCCTGCGCGACTGGGCCCAGCGCACCCTAGAGGACACCCTGACCCGCGCGCAGCAGCAGTCGCTGGCGCCCCTGACCGAGGACCAGCGCAAGGTGCCCGAGAAGGTGCTCGAGGACCTGGGCGGCGACGACCTCGACAACATGTGGCGCGACATCCAGACCCACAAGGTGGCCAGCTTCGACTACTGGTACCGCGAGAATAGCGCCGCCGAGTGGAACCTGGCCCCCCAGGGGACCCTGCCCGCCCTGACCACGCTCAAGGACAAGGCCGGCAAGCCCCTCGACTGGAAGCAGTACATGCTCGCGATCGACGGCGACGACGAGTTCTTCAAGCAGCTCAACGTGGCCGTGCAGGTCAACGCCGACTTCGTCGCCCTGCCCCTGCACAGTGTCGAGGTCCATATGGAGTACGCGAAGGCGAGCGGGCGCAAGGAGATCGCCGAGTACCGCTTCACCACGCCGAACGACGTGGGCCGCTTCGCCGCCTACATCGACAACAACAACTGGAAGTACAAGTACTGGTACGAGGTGAACTTCCGTGGCTCCACGCGGACCTTCAAGTCGCCCGAGATCACCACCGACGAGCCCCTGCTGACGATCAACCTCGACCAGACCGGCATCCTCGCCGTCGACATCGTCCCCGGCGACCTCGACTTCGAGCAGATCCGCGCCGCCCAGGTGACGATCAAGTACGAGGACAAAGCGAACCAGGTGCCCCTGGTGCAGCAGGCCTTCACCATCGACGAGCGTACCACCCTGCACCGCTTCGAGAAGGTGATCTTGAAGCCCCAGGCCCAGCCCTACGAGTACCAGGTCAAGTACCTGATGCGCGACGGGCGCGAGATCCTCGGCGCGTGGACCAAGGACTCATCGACGCCGCTGATCATCAACGATATCTTCGGCGCGATGCGCAGCGTACAGATCCGGGCCACCGGCAACCTCAACGAGCAGGTCGAGCTGATCTTCCTCGACCTGACCTACAGCGACCCGGCCAACAAGATCACCGTGACCAAAGCCGTGGCCCTGAGCCAGAACGAGCCGGCCGTCGAGTGGAGCTTCCCCGTGGCCGACATGCAGGCCGGCACGATCACCTACTCGGGCCAGATCAAGTACTTCGACGGCACCGAGGAGCCCATCGCCGAGAGCACCACGACCAAGAACATGATCACCGTCGGCCCCTCGGTGCGCAGCCGCCTGATGGTCGATGTGCTGCCCGACTTCATGTTCGACGACCCCGAGGTGCGGCTCGTGCGCGTCTCGCTGCACTACAGCGACGGCGCCGGCGTCGAGGCCCGCAAGGACTTCACCTTCCGCAGCGGCGACAGCGAGCCCCAGCAGTGGACGGTGGACCTCAAGGATAAGACCAAGACCAGCTACATCTGGGCGGCGACCTTCTTCATGAACGACGGCTCGCAGCGCCGCACCGAGCCTGAGACCACCGACACCCTGACGCTGGTCCCGCAGCTCTCCCAGGCCGTCGGGTAGGCGCTGGCCCTCACCCCCCGCCCCCTCTCCTGTTCGCTGCACGAATGAGGGAGGGGGCAGGGGGTCCGCGGCCTACGACGTTTAGCGCATTTTGGTAAGGAGCCAGCGATGCTCTACCTAGAGCCGCCCTACCTGATCGTCAACGGCGTGACGATCTTCCGCGACCACAGCGACCGCGAGCAGCTCTACTTTATGCCCGCGGCCCCGCGCCTCACCATGCTCACCGACCCGGCCACGCGCCAGCGCATCCCGCAGTTCCAGCTGATCAAGTACCGCGGGCGGGCCGGCAACGGCGGCTTCCTCAACTTCGACTGCAACCTCGGCCTGGAGCAGGCCGAGCTCGACGAGATCCGCGACGAGGCCCGCCGCCAGCTGCGCCTGCGCAATACGCCGCGCCTCGCCCCCGTGCCCCTGGTCGACGGGACGGTCAAGCTGATGCTGCTCGGCAAGCAGACCGGCGACGAGGCCGAGGCCGACAGCGCGGCGCCCCAGTTTGTGCTGAAGATCAGCCACCACGCCAAGCCCTCGCTCTACGGCACCAACCAGGCCGGCTTCTCGGTCGCCCTCGACCAGGAGGGCGTCACCGTGCTCGAGCAGGCCATGCAGGGCGAGATGTCGCCGCTGCTGGTGGTCTACAGCCTCGACTACCTGGCCCTGCGCCCCGCCTACAGCGTCCGCCTGGCGATCGACTGGGACCGCGTGCAGAAGCACTTCGACGAGCACTTCGGCGCCAACACCTGGTTCTTCTCGGCCGACATCGACAAGGCCGTCGACGAGCTGATCGACAGCCGGGCGATCGTGATCGAGGCCGACACCTTCGTGCCCGAGGGCGAGGACGCCGACGGCGTGATCGGGCGCCGCGACGAGGCCCTCAACCAGGTGCGCGACATGGTCACCGAGGCCTTCTTCGAGCCCAGCCTCGACCCCTTCAAAGAGGAGGAGGACGGCTGGGACAAGGCCGCCGGCTTCTTCGAGCGGCTCGCGCCAATGAACATGTACCGCGGGCGCAACGCCCTCTTCACCTACAGCAAGCTGGACTACACCCGCATCGACCGCAAGTCGCTCAACGTCAACATCAGCGAGCGCACCACCGTCAAGCGCACCATCCACCCCCAGGGCCACCTGGCCGGGATCACTCGCACCATCGTCCAGGAGGGGCTCGACCCGGCGAAGTTTATCATCCCCGTCGACCTCGACAGCGCCTGGTTCGAGCGCCGCCGCGTGACCGCCCGCTCGCGGGCCAGCTTCGACGAGGACGGCATCGCCACGATCAGCGTGCGCATGCAGTATGGCGACCAGCCAAAGAACGTGGTCCTCGACTCGCCCGCTGCCGCCGGCACGGTTGACTGGGCCAGCCTCGTCGCCGATGGCGCCATGCGGCGCGACGTGCGGCTCAGCTACACGGTGAACTTCAAGAACGTCGACAGCAGCGAGCGGCCCGTGGCCCTCAGCTCGCCCGAGACGATCACCGACGTGGAGCTGCTCGAGATCAACCCGCGCGAGCTGTACGCGATCGTGCCGGTGCCGATCATCGGCCTGAACTTCCCCTGGCGCCAGTACCCGACCGTCGAGGTGCGCACGCGCTACGTCGACCAGCCCAACGGCATCAACCTCGCCGACAGCTTCCTGCTCACCGAGCGCGCCCCCGAGGCCCTCTGGAAGCTGTTCGTGCTCGACCCGCGGAAGACCAGCTTCCAGTACAAGCTCGTCTTCCGCGCGGCCAACCACAAAGACATCGAGATGCCCTGGGTCGAGACCGACGAGGAGCGGGTGATCGCACGCGACCCCTTCCCGAAGAAGCGCACCCTCGACATCGCGCCCAGCTTCAACTGGCTCGAGGTGGACCGGGTCTTCGTCGATGTGGGCTACAAAGATCCGGACAGACGGATCGAGGAGGAGGTCTCCTTCGAGTTCACCGAGGCCGACCACGCCTCGAAGACCTTCACCGTCGACCTGCAGAACCCTGACCTGCGGCGCGTGACCTACAGCGTCACCGTGATGTACAGGGACGGCCGCCTGCTCGAGATCCCACGCTCCGCCACTCTCGATCGGCGCGTCATCGTGCACGCCGGCATGCGCGGCCACCGCATCATCTCGGTCAGCCCGGCCAGCGCCGACTTCGTGCGCAAGCGGGTGAAGGAGATGCTGGTCGAGCTGCGCTACGAGGATCTGGCCAATGGCGTGAGCTTCAGCGACCAGATCAGCTTCGGGGCGGCCGGCGAGCGGGGAAACTTCGAGTTCGACTTCGTCGACGAGACGCGCACCGCCTACGAGTACCAGGTGCGCTACAAGTTCACCAATGGCCTCTCGCGCACTGTGCCCTGGAAGCTCGCCGCCGCCGACGAGCTGCTCGTGCCGGTCGGGTGAGCCGAATCTTACCGGGGGCTCCCTATGCTTCTTCTCAATAGCAGCAAGACGATCACCGTGGACGGGGTGACGGTCTTTCCCGACCACGCCGACCCGAACCAGTTCTGGTACCTGGCCGCGCCGGTGAAGCTCGCCAGGCGCAGGGCCGACGACCGGGCCCAGTTCACCTTTATCAAGTACAAACCGGCGGCGGTGCAGGCCGGGGTCAAGGGCGGCGGCTTCCTCATGTTCGAGGTCAGCCTTGGCCTTGACGAGGCCAGCGAGCGGCGCATCCGCTCCCGCCTGACCTCCCTCGCCCCGGGCCGCGTGCAGCTCTCGCCCGTGCCCTTCGACGAGGGCAGCGTGCAGTGCGTCGCCCTCAACCTGCAGGGCGGCGGTGGCACCAGCGCCGACCCGCCCCCCCCGGGGGCCTTCAACGCCGTCGAGAAGATCCTCGGCGCGACCACGCCCTCGCTGCTCGGCGATAACAGCGCCGCCTTCAGCCTGACCCTCGACCAGGAGGGCGCGATCATCCTCGAGCAGGCCTTCAGTGAGGGCACCACGCCCGTGGGCGTGATCTACAACCTGAAGTTCACCGGCCTGCGACCCGCCCTCGACGTGAAGATCACCGCCGACTTCAAGCGCATCTACGACCACTTCAGCGCCAGCCTCTCGGGCCGCTACTACTTCGTCGAGGTCGGCATCGAGGCGGGCCTGGAGAAGCTCAAGCAGGACGGGGCGATCAAGATCGAGGTGCGCAACTTCTCGACCGAGGGCGACCGCAAGGAGAAGGAGAAGTGGGCCCTCGAGTTCTTCATGGACAAGCTGCTCAAGGACTGGTTCGAGCCTACGCTCACGCCGGGCAGCATGGCGGGCGGCCAGGTGCATACCAACCCGCCGCCGGCAGGTGGGAACACGCCGCCGCCGGCAGGTGGGAACACGCCG
>JAAXUL010000536.1:4271-5886 GCA_013336035.1 Chloroflexales bacterium | reverse complement strand
TCCGATCTTGCGGGCCGCCGCCGAGCTGGCCTCGCCCGCCGAGTGCGCCGCCCTCGAGCCCGAGCTGCGGGCCATGCTCGACTATATGAGCAACCTCTCGCGCAGCATCGCCGTGCTCGGCGAGCTGACGCCGCGGGCGCTTGATCTGTTCAGCGGCCTCGGCGAGCGCATCAACGCGCGCCTGATCGCCGCGGCCCTGCGCGGCGCCGGCCTCGACGCCGAGGCGGTCGACGCTACGGGCCTGATCATCACCGACGACCGCTACGGCAGCGCCTCGCCCCTGATGGAGCCGACCCGCGAGCGCTCGCGCCAGCGGCTTCTGCCCCTGCTCGAGCGCGGCGCCGTGCCGGTGGTGACGGGCTTTATCGGCGCCACGCAGGCCGGCGTGCCCACCACCCTGGGGCGCGGCGGCTCCGACTATTCGTGCGCCATCCTCGGCTCGGCCCTCGACGTCGACGAGGTCTGGTTCTGGAAAGAGGTCGATGGCGTGCTGACGGCCAACCCGAAGGTGGTGCCCGAGGCCCGCACCATGCCCCGCCTCTCGTATGGCGAGATGGGCGAGATGGCCTACTACGGGGCCAATGTGCTGCACCCGAAGACGGTTCAGCCCCTGGTCCAGCGGCGCATCCCGATCAGCATCCGCAACACCTTCAACCCGGCCCACCCCGGCACGCGGATCTCGGCCGAGCCGGGCGCCGGCACGGCCAAGGCCGTCACGGCGATCAAAGATGTGAGCATGATCACCGTGGGTGGCCCGGGCATGCTCGGCCTGGCGGGCGTCGCGGCGCGCATCTTCGGCGCGGTGGCCCGCGCGAGGGCCAACATCCTGCTGATCTCGCAGGCCAGCAGCGAGCAGAGCGTCTGCCTGGCCGTGCCGCGTGTCGAGGCCGCCGCCGCCGTCTCAGAGCTGCGCCGCGAGCTGGCCGGCGACTTCTCGGCCCACGACGTCGAGCACATCGAGCTGCTTGACCAGGTCGTGATCGTCGCCGTGGTCGGCTCGGGCATGCGCGGGACGCCCGGCATCGCGGGGCTGGTCTTCGGCGCGATGGGCCAGGCCGGGATCAATATCATCGCCATCGCCCAGGGCAGCACCGAGAACAATATCTCCCTGGTGGTCTCGACGGCCGACGGCGATGAGGCCGTGCGCGTGATCCATCGGAGCTTCGGCCTATAGGGCGCGAGCCTAACCTATGAAGATCGCTATCTTCACCGAGACGTTCCTGCCAAAGATCGACGGTGTGGTGACGATCCTCTGCCAGGCGCTCGAGCGGCTCGGCGAGCGCGGCCACCAGGTGCTGCTCTTCGGGCCGCCCGGGGGGCCGGCCGAGTACGCCGGCGCCGAGATTGTCGGCGTCGGCGGGCCGCCCCTGCCCTTCTACCCCGAGCTGCGCATCAATATCCCGCGCCGCTTTGTGTGGGAGAAGGTGCGCGCCTTCCAGCCCGACCTGGTGCATATCGTGGCGCCCTTCTTCCTGGGGCCGTTCGGCATGTCGTACGCCCGCCGGCTCAATGTGCCGATCCTGGCCTCGTTCCACACCCATGTGCCGAACTATGTGCGCTACTATGGCGGGGGCTTCATCGAGCCGGCGATCTGGTCGTACCTGCGCGCAGATCG
>JAAXUL010000536.1:0-4261 GCA_013336035.1 Chloroflexales bacterium | reverse complement strand
CCCTGCACAATCAGGCCCACCTGAACCTCTGCCCCAGCAGCGAGACCCTGAAGGACCTGCGCAGCCACGGCTTCGAGCGGGTGCGCTGGTGGCGGCGCGGCATCGACACCCGGCGCTTCACGCCCGGGCCCCGCGACGAGGCGCTGCGCGCTCGCCTGACCGACGGCCACCCCGGCGATCTGCTCGTGCTCTACGTGGGCCGGATCTCGCCCGAGAAGCGCCTGGACCTGGTGCGCGACCCACTCTTCAGCGTGCCCGGGGTGCGCCTGGCGATGGTGGGCGGCGGGCCGAGCGCCGACCAGATCAGGCGACACTACCGCGGCACGCCCACGACCTTCCCCGGCTTTATGCGCGGCGACGAGCTGGTGCGCGCCTATCGGGCCGCCGACGTCTTCCTCTTCCCCTCGACCACTGAGACCTTCGGGCTGGTGGCGCTCGAGGCGATGGCCTGCGGGGTGCCGGTGATCGCTGCCAACACCGGCGGCGTGCTCGATATCATCAAGGATGGCGAGAATGGCCTGCTCTTCAACCCCGCGCGCCCGGCCGAGATCGGCGCCATGGTGCGGCGCATACGCGACGATCCGTCTTTGCGCGCCGGCCTCGCCGAGCGGGGCCTGCGCCACGCCCATGGCCGTTCGTGGCAGTCGACGATGGACCAGCTGATCGAGTACTACGAGACGGCGCGCCGGGTCTTCCGGCGCGTGCAGCTGCGCCAGCAGCGGGGCTAGTCCGCCGTCGTCTCGCTCGCCACCGGCGGGCTGCCGGTCTCGCGCCAGTTGACCTGGGGCAGGATCAGGTGGGGCTTGATCTGGCCCTTGTACCGCTGCACCACGTGGATGACCGACTCGAGCAGGGTGTCGTTCAGGAAGTGGGGCTGCAGGCCCAGGCTGAGCAGGCTGGTGTTGACCGCATTGTAGTAGTGGGCCTCCTTCTCGACGCGGGGGTTGGGCAGGTGGTCGATCCGAACCTCCAGGTCGAGGGCGCGGCCCGTCTCCTGCACGGCCTTCGCCAGGTCGAGGACGCTGAACTGCTCGGTGAACTGGTTGAAGACGCGGTACTCGCCCCCCTGTGGCGGGTTCAGCATCGCCAGCTCGACGCAGGCCAGGGTGTCGCGGATGTCTAGGAAGCCGCGGGTCTGCCCGCCCTGGCCGTAGACCGTGAGCGGCACCCCGGCCACGGCCTGCACCAGGAAGCGGTTGAGCACCGTCCCGAAGACCGCGTCGTAGTCGAAGCGGGTGCGCAGCCGCTCGTCGAGCCTGATCTCCTCGGTGTCGGCGCCGTAGACCACGCCCTGGTTCAGGTCGGTGGCCCGCAGGCCCCAGATCCGGCAGCAGAACTGGATGTTGTGGCTGTCGTGGACTTTACTCAAGTGGTACATCGAGCCGGGCTGCTTGGGGTAGGGCAGGGTGTCGGTGCGGCCCTTGTGGCTGATCGTGATGAAGCCCTCTTCGATGTCGATGTTGGGGGTGCCGTACTCGCCCATGGTGCCGAGCTTGATCAGGTGGCAGTCGGGGGCGTGGTCGGCCATCGCGTAGAGGACGTTCAGGTTGCCCGCCACGTTGTTGACCTGGGTGTAGACGGCGTGGCGCCGGTCGATCATCGAGTAGGGGGCGGCCCGCTGCTCGCCGTAGTGGATGGTCGCCTCGGGCTGGAAGCTCTTGACCACCGGCTCGAAGAAGCTGTAGTCGCAGATGTCACCAATGTGGGCGGCGATCCGGCGGCCCGTCACGGCCTCCCAGATCGCGACGCGCTCTTGCAGCGAGGCGATGGGGATCAGGCTCTCGGCGCCCAGCTCGTTGTCGTAGCCGCGGCGGGCCATGTTATCGACGACGGCCACAGTGTGGCCCCGTGCCGATAGGTACATCGCGGTCGGCCACCCGAGGTAGCCGTCGCCGCCCAGGATCAGCACACGCATCGATGTTCTCCTCTTCTCCTCTCGCATGCCGGCCGGCTTTCTCAAGGCCGCTGGGACGTCCCTGCTACAAAAGGGCTAGCGCGTCGCCCCTTTCTTTTGCCAGTAGCGTGCCAGACCGCGCCAGCTCAGCGCGATCGCGCCGGACTGCTGCGTCAGGGCCGCCTGCTCGTCCTCGCTCAGGCTGGCGCACTCGGCCTGGGCCTGGGCCTCGAGGGCGGCGCCCTGCTCCTCCTCGCTGGCGCCGCTGGCCAGGCCGTTGCGCACTATGTCGGCCCAGCGCAGCAGGCGCTCGCGGAAGTCGGCCACGTGGAACTCTATATCGTTGTAGCCGCCGAAGTGGGTCAGCATCAGCCAGCGGGGCGCCAGGGCGAGGATCAGGTCGAGGGTGCTCTGCCAGGCCTCGATGTCCACATCCGGGGGCGGCGTGGCGGGCCGGGTGAAGCCCAGCTGGGGCAGGCGCACGCCCACATTGTCGCCCACGAAGGCGGCGCCGCTCTCCTCGTCGTACCAGACCAGGTGGTGCTTGGCGTGGCCGGGCGCATCGTAGGCCCGCAGGCAGCGCTTGCCGAGGTGCAGGTGCTCGCCGCCGGTCAGGGCCTTGATCGCCGCTGGCGGCACGGGCACAGTTCGCCCCCAGAGGGTCTCGAGCTGGTCGCCCCAGAGCTGGGCCGCACTGTTGATCAGCCGCGATGGGTCGATCAGGTGCTGGGCGCCCTTCTCGTGTACATGGACCTGGGCGGACGGGTTGCGCTCGAGGATGAGGCCGGTGGCCCCGGCGTGGTCGAGGTGGATGTGGGTCAGGACGACGTGTCTGATGTCTGAGAGGCACATGTCGTGCTGGGCCAGGGCCGCCTCGATGCTGGGCAGCGTGCCGGCGGGGCCCGGGTCCACGATGGCAGGCTCATCGCCAAGCAACACGTAGCTTGCCACCACGTGGGTCCGCCCCATGTGGTGGGTGTCCAGGATCAGAACTCCGTAGGGGAAAGCTGATGATGTATGCATGTTGAGGATCATACATCACAATAGCACTAAAGGCTATCCCCGTTGTTCCGGCTCTTAGGGGAGGCTGACCGGGGCGGTGGTGAGCACCCAGTCGGCGTAGAGCTGGTCGAGCTGGCAGCCGCAGGCGGCCTCGGCGGCGCGCAGCAGGTCGGGGCCGGCCACCTCGCGGTAGCGCCCGTCGGCGTAGTAGCCTTTCAGAAAGCGGCTGAAGGCGGCCTCGCCGATCTGCCCGCGCAGGCTGTGGAAGAACAGGGCGCCCTTGGCGTAGATCACGGGCACGTAGTTGCCGCGCAGGCCCGAGGGCGGCGTCGCCAGGGGCGCGTCGCGCCCGCGCTGGCGGCTCTCGCTGAAAAAGGTGCGAAAGTTGTTCAGCTCGGCCGCGGCCAGCTCGGGCGCGCCGACGCCTTCGTAGTAGAGCGCCTGCGAGTAGCTGGCCAGGCCCTCGTCGAGCCAGGGCTCGCCCTGGGCGTCGTTGCCCACCAGGCTGTACCACCACTGGTGCGCGATCTCGTGGGCCACTGTCGTCTCGAGGCCGCGCCCGGCGCTTTTGTAGAGCTTCTGCTCGATCAGCACCACGCCCGGGTACTCCATGCCGAGGAAGTTGGTCATGGCGCCTTCGACTAGCTCGAGCTCGGCCAGGGGGTAGGGGCCGTAGCGGGCGCTGAAGGCCCGCAGGGCCTGCTCGGCCACGCGCAGGGCCCGCCGGCCCGCCTCGGCGTCATCGGCCTGGTAGTGGCTGACCACGCGCGTGCCGTCCACCGTCGCGCTCGCCTGGTCGAGGCCCTGGGTCGCGCCGAGGTAGAACTCGCGCTGCGGCCCGCTCACGAAGCGCTCGCGGCGCACGCCGGCGACCACCGGGGCCGCGCTCACCCGGGCGCCGCTGCTGATCAGGCTCCAGCCCATGGGCGCGTCGATCGTGACGTCGTAGAGGGCGGTGCTGGACACGGCGAACCACGGCGGCCACGATTATCCAGATTGCCAGCCACTGGGGCATACCGCTTTCCACCACGCACGTGATTTCAACCTCCATTATGGGCGTTGGCGCGGCCAAGCGGCTGGGCGCACTCAAGTTCACGGTGGTTGAGCAAATCCTGTGGGCCTGGATGCTCACCCTGCCGGCGGCGGCGGTGATTGCCTACGCGGCCATGTGGTGCGCGCAGCAGATCGGTTTGGCGAAGTGAGCGGCGCCTGCTGGGCTACCTCCCGTCCAACAACCTGGAAATGCCGCCGCTCGGGCCGACCGCCGACATCTTCCACTCGAACACCATCGCGGTGCTCGACGCGTTACATGTCGTACAGCTCGGCACGATGGTTGTCGACGAGGTCCGCCGCCGGGTCCAACAG
>JAAXUL010001371.1 GCA_013336035.1 Chloroflexales bacterium | reverse complement strand
TCTTCCGATCTCGGTGTGACGGAGACGATTTCACAACGAAGGTCCTTCAGGCGGACGGGCCGGTCGTGGTCGACTTCTGGGCTCCCTGGTGTGGCCCGTGCCGCGTAATCGCGCCAATCCTCGATAAGCTCGCCGGCGAGTACGAGGGCCGCCTCACGATCGCCAAAGTCAACACCGACGAGGAAGTGACCAACGCGAGCAAGCTAGGTATCCAGGGCATCCCGACCCTGATCATCTTCAAGGGCGGCAAGGAAGTCACGCGCCTGGTCGGCTCGCGCCCCGAGGCCCAATACCGCGAGGCCTTCGACAAGGTGCTGGCCTAGGGCGAATCCGAGCGGGCGGCGCGCGTGCGCCCGCCTATTGCCCTCGTTTAGGAGGCCCTATGGCCGATTCTGAGCAGATGCCAGTGCGCCCGCTCTCGCCGAAGCGGCGCGACGAGGTGATGCTTCGCCTACGGCGGATCGAGGGCCAGGTGCGGGGCGTGCAGCGCATGATCGAAGACGGCCGCGACTGCCGTGAGATTGTCACCCAGGTCACGGCGATCAAGTCGGCCCTGGCCAGCGTGAATAGCCAGGTGCTGCAGTGTTACGCCCACAACTGCCTTGGCGACGCCGAGCAGCCCACCGACCGCACCATCGCCGAGCTGATCGATCTGTTCCAGGGTAGCAAGTAGCACGCAGAGCGTAGAGCAGCGAGCCTCCCTCGCTGCTCTACTCCTCGGTCTGCCAGCCGTTCTGGCTGGCCAGGTCGCGCAGGCCGCGGGCGAGAGTTTCGAGCTGCTTGAGCAGGAGTCGCAGCTTGAACGGGGCGCCCTCGTCGCTCTTCACCCACTTGACCAAGTCGCCCTCGGCGTAGGCCCGCGAGAGCCGGTCCGTCTCATCGACCATCTGGTCGAGGGAGCGGATGCGGAAGACGCGGGCCTTATTCTTTGGCTGGTTCTCGACGGTCTCGTCCTCGACGCTGAGATACTGGCCATCGTCCGCGGGCTCCTCGTCGGCCCAGAGGCCGGCGTCACTCTCTTCGCGGTCGACAGCGCCCACGCCAGTCTTGGCAAGCGGGCCGCCGGCGATGCTGACCTCGGGGCCAGAGGGCTGGGTGCGCAGCTGCTCGCCGGCCTCGAGGGCCTGGAGGGCTGTCTCGAGGGTCAGGTTGGGGTTGGCGACGAAGTAGGCGGCCAGGCTGCTCAGCTCAGCGGCGGACATGCCCTCGTCGGCGGCGAAGCGGGCCAGCTCGACCTGGGTCTTGGGGCTGGGCACGCGGCGCAGATGCTGAGCCTGGGTGACGTTCAGCTCGCCGCGGCGGATCATCAGCTGGACCTCGTCGGGCAGGTCGAGCAGACCGAGGTAGCGGCGGACGGTGCGCCCGCTCAGGCCAACGGCCTGGCCGACGGTGTCGTCGAGGTCGCCCTCGGGCAGTTTGCCCTGCTCCTCGATAAGGCGCGCGCGGAGGCGGGCGTAGGCGCGGGCCTGCTCGATATCGTTGAGGTCCTGGCGCTGCACGTTCTCGATCAGCTGGCGCAGCAGCAGGTCGGGGTCGTCGCCGTCGAGGATGATGCAGGGGACCCTCTCGAGGCCGAGCTGGATGGCGGCGGCCCGTCTGCGCCCCCCATAGACGACCCGGTAGCGCTCGCCGCCCACGCCGATCACGCCGAGGGGCTGGAGCATGCCGCGCTCGGCGATAGTGGCCGCCAGGCCCGCGACATCGCCCGGGTCCTCGCGCACGCCATCGGGGTCGGCCTCGAGCTGTCGCGGGTCGAGGTAGAGAAGCTGCATCATAAGATACTCCAGAGCTGAGAAACATTTGTGCCAGGGCTGAGTATAGCAGAAGCGGCGCTGGCGGGCAACTTCACGCGCTTGACAGGGGCGTTGGGGTGCGCTATACTGCGCCGCGTTGAGGGAACGGCGTAGGTCTCACTCCTCACGGGGGTAGACAGGACAAGACGAGCAAACTCGGGAACGGACAAGTGATGTCCACCACCCGCTAGGGTCACCACTGGTGACGCTAGTTTTTTGTTCGCAGCGCCGGCCCCTGGCACCTTGACAATCGAGTGTGGTTCTGTGCGTGCCCGTCCCGCCCTCCGCCATCTGCGGGTGGCGGATGGTCCAAGACATTCAACGCAGAGTTTGATCCTGGCTCAGGACGAACGCTGGCGGCGTGCCTAATGCATGCAAGTCGAACGCAGCAGGCTTGCCTGGCTGCGTGGCGCACGGCTGAGGAACACGTGGGTACCAACCC
>JAAXUL010000535.1 GCA_013336035.1 Chloroflexales bacterium | reverse complement strand
CGCCATCGGTTCCAAGGTGACGTTGTAACCGATGGCGGTTGCGGCTGATTGACGGCCGCTGCCCCGCCTATTTTCACGTTAGCGGTGGCCCGATCCACCCACACCTGGTAGTCGGCGCGCGGCAGCTTCAGAATATCCTTGCGCTTGCAGCTCACACCAGCGATCTCTTGCTGGGGTAGGCCAGCCGCTAGCCCGTCCTGTCGCCTTGCGAACGTCGCGAGAAGGGTCACCGCCTGGAGAAAATCATCGTTCTGAATGCCGTGGAGGAGCCGATAGTCGCGCAGCTTCTTGTAGCGATCGTTCCAGTCGTCACGCAGGTTGAAGTCATCGGCAGCATACGTCGCGGTGAGCAGCTCGAACACCGTCAATGAGACACCACCAGTGTTCACTTTCTCGAACACCTGGCAGACTGCTTCTTTCGGGGTCTCCTTGCGAAGAATAATGACCGGGATCTGGTATTGCTGGAAGCGCTGGATCACAGATTGGTTGAGCTGGTTCCAGCGCTGGAGACGGACCTGCATCTGTGTCTGGTCGGCCTGCAAGTAGGCCATCTGCCAGTTCGTGAGAGCAGATAGGTCAAGGACGATGTGCAGCGGCAGCAGCTCCGCAGCGCACTCAAGCGCCGTCGTGGAGTAGTCAGCGATCACCTCTCCACGGAAGTTGCGCACCTTCCGGTCACCCGGGACGCCGATAATCGCCTCGTCGCGGTCGCCGTTGGGGCTGAGCGCCTTGTTAATATCGAGGTAGTACCAGCGCTGGATCGTGTTTCCGCGCAGATCGCGGGTTGTGACGGGCTGGCCCAGCATGAGCGCCTGGTAGAGCGAGGTGAGCCGCTGCTGCCCATCAAGGATGAGGCGCTCAGGATCGGGAGGGGTTGCGTGCACAACACCCTCGACCAGTCGTGGTTTGAAGCGCACGTCCGGATTGCCTGTCTGGAGCATCATCACCGCGCCGATTGGGTAGGAGAGGGAGACGCTGGCGAGGAGGCTGCGAATGTGCTCATCGTCCCACACCCAGCCACGCTGGAAGTCCGGGAGTTGTGTTTTCGTGTCCTTGATGCCGCGCAGCAGATCCT
Organism: Chloroflexales bacterium; assembly: GCA_013336035.1. Lineage (GTDB taxonomy): Bacteria > Chloroflexota > Chloroflexia > Chloroflexales > Chloroflexaceae > CAIWXH01. The sequence goes on along the minus strand of JAAXUL010000535.1, from coordinate 4,816 downwards.
GTAGCGATTCCTTGGTGCTGTCGAAGGTCGTGATAGCTTCCATGGGTTAGGTCTGTTCCTTATGCTCTACTTACTCGTCGCCAATAGCGGCCTTAAGCTGCACCATCAGCGCTGTCACCTTGTTCTCACAACTTTTGCTGATTGGCAGGGCCTCCTGTATTCGGTCAACATCGAGGGCGAGCATGCCCTCCTCAAGGGGGTACGTCATCTGCTCGCAGGTCCCTGTTGTGTCCACAACCTGCTCCTGTAGCGACACGACGGATTCGGGCACGGGATCAATCTCGCTCTGCATCCGGTGCGCCACTCGGATCGCCAGGAACTGTGCCTGGACAGACTTCACCCAGTCTTTGTCTAGAGGGCGCGGATCGGTAAACAACACACCGAAGTTGCCCATCGCTTCCGCAATGAGCTGCATATTGAATGCTGTCGTGCCGAGGTAGGTCTGAACTGCCTCATCGCCCGCCTGGGCAGCTTCTACCACGGCGCCGAACGAAGGGAGGTCGGCGGCCGCTTGCTCGCCCACATCCAGGACGGTAGAGCTCAGCCAGCCGGTCAGTTCGCCATAGCCGGCGCGGTACCAGGTTTCGCCTTTCGCCTGGTGAACCGAGGAAAGAGTCACACTCTCGCCGGGCTCGATCTTTAGGTAGGGTGTGAAGTCAGTGCTCGGACCACTGCGAAAGTTGGCGCGGACGGACGTGTGGGCGATGACAGAGGATGCTGCGATCGGCTCCTCCTCTTGCGCCCCATTGCCGGGCACGGCAGGCTGAGCACCCTCTGTGGTGGCGCTTCGGACTGACTCACTGGACGACGAGGCGGCGGGTGACTCGAGCCGACTGCCCAGGGCGCCGAGCACACCAATGATCATAATCCCAAGAACGATTGAGCCGAGGCAACCAAGACAGCCCTGCCCGCGTTTCTTTTGCTCCGGCACCTTCCCAACAGGTGCGCCGCAACCGCTACAAAAAGGCTGATCTGCCGTGATCGTCGTGCCGCAGGTTGAACAGGTAGAAGCCATGATGCTCGTCCTCGATATTACCTGCTTTCGGGCACTGCACCCTGGGACATTGGATAGGTTGTCCGTATGTCGGCTGCGATGGTTTCTAGGCCGCCGCAAAGCCACAAAGTTGCCGAAAGCTGCGATTCTAAGCCCCTGCGGGCAGATGATAATTACACTTTGCGATACCGCGTCCCCCGCTTCTGCCCCACGACCGCCGCGACCCCCTCCTCCACCAGGCGCTTCAGCAGCGCCCGCGCCCCCTCGCTGTCTACGCCGAGCGCCGCCTGGACCTCGCCGTTGCTCAGGGAGCCCCGCTGTGCCAGCAGCTCTCTTGCCTTCGTGTAGGCGGCGTCCTGCTGGCGGGGGGGCGAGCTCTCTATGGTCTGGGGTTCAGGGTTCAGGGTTCGGGGTTCAGCCCGTAGCGAGGGGTCAGGGTTCAGGGTTCGGGGTTCAGGTGATGCCTCGCTCAGATCGAAGGCGAGCTGGGCGGCGGGCTCGGCGTTCAGGGCTTGGGGCGCATCCTCTTGCGCTGCGGCCTTCCGGCTGCGCTTCCCTGACCCCTGACCCCTATCCCCTGAACCCTTCTTCTCATGCAGCCCAGCCTCGACCTCCTCCGCATACCGCTCATGGTTCAGCGCCAGCAGCCGGTCCAGCACCTCGCGCCGCGCCGCCTCGCTGATCGTGTAGCGCAGCCCCTGCTTCGTCTCGTGGAAGCCGTGCTCTAGCTCCAGGTCCGCCCACCCGTACGCCGCCGCCACCGCGTTGTCCATCTCCACGTGCAGCCGCCGCAGCTCCGCGATGTCGGCGGACTTCTCGTTGGGGTCGTGGAAGCGGTTGTAGGTCTTGGTCATGCCCTCTTGTCTCTGGAGCATGATGCTCTTGCGATGCTCGTGGTAGCGCTCGCCAATAGTGTCGAGGGGATCCGGGATCCGGGATCCGGGAGCGGACTGTCGCCCTGGCTCGTAGTCGGGGGGGAAGGGAAAGGTCTCGAAGCAGTCGGTTGGGGTAAAGCGCATCCTAGTTTCAAGCGTTGAACTATAGATGCGAACCCATTCCTCAAAGATGGAATTTTGCAGCACAACAAAGTCTAAATTTCTATCAGTCGCAATTACAACTGTGGCATCAGAGTAGATAATCCCAACTGGCTGCCACGAGCAATTCAAATATTTTGAGACACGAGGAATGACCAGCACCTTGGTTTTATTTGCGATTGTTGAATACAAAGCCGGTCTTTTGTCCCCATAATGCCACCACCTTTCAGGTAAAGGCTTTCGTAATTGGAATTCTCCGTTTTCCTTTCTCCTTTGTCTCTCGGGCTTGACCCTTTCTGTAACTAGTTGTAAAGGTTCTGGATATTCCGCTGCTCGGTAAATCGGCCAATCGTGAAAATTTATGACCCATCTACTTGGAGATTGATCGGGACGAGTATTAATGTCTTCACCACTAAGATATGGAAACAGCACATCGCGATTTCCTTCATTCAAATGAATCAATCGTTGCGCCTCATTAGTCTCAAGTACAAAACCAATACCAATAAGCTTCGAGCCTTCAAATGACTTGTCAGTATTTGCCACTAGACGGAAGGGCTTGCCCTTGTCTTCTTGTTCCTCCAAAGAAGTTGAAATATGCTCTACAGGTTGTTTGTTTAGATAAAATGGCGGATTCATCCAGCCCTTGGTTAGATGAATCACATGAACAGCCACAGCGGCTTGTCCAGGCCAAATAAGATTATTGAGGGCACGATATACAATCCCCCCACTAGATGCGATTTTTTCGAGGCTTGCCTCACGTGTATCGCCTTGTGTTAAGGTATTTGTGGACACTAATCCCGTGGTGCCTTTGTTTTGGATTACTTCGTAACTTCTGAGAAAAAACAAACCACAAATATCAGTTCTGTCAAAGAAGGAGGGAAATACCGATTGGAGACCATACAAGTAACTCTTCCCAAACATCGTGCTAATTCGAGTGCCTCCTAGGAACGGCGGATTGCCCACCACCGCGCTGAAGCCCGGCGAAAGGGTCTCGGCGCTCAACGTGCCGGTCTGCGCCTCGGCGAGCATCTGCTCGATAGGCCGCTCCTGAAGGCTCGGGGCGAAGACCTCGGGGAACTCCAGGGGCCAGTGGAACGGACGGCGACCCTGAAGCAGGGCGTCGGCATCTTGGCGCAGATCGGCCTCGAGGGCTGTGGTGTCGCGGCCCTCGGCGGCGGCGCGGACCAGCATCGTGTAGCGGGTGAGGAAGCGGCCCCGGCGCTCCTCGCGGGCCCTGGGGTCGGGGGCAAGGGCGGCGGCCACCAGCAAGTCGGCACCGAGGCGCACGAGGGCCATGGCCTGCTCGGCCTTCGCCAGCTTGTCGCGCTTCTGGTCGGCATCGCGGGTATCAAGCGTGGGCTGGAGCCTGATGTCCTGGCGGTAGGGGAAGGCCGCGCTGAGCGCCTTCGTCACCGGCCCCGTCACCCAATCCAACCTGTGGTCGCGATACTTCTCGCTCAGGGCCCAGAACTGGAGCTGCTCCAGGTCGCCGATGCCCAGCAACGAGTCGCCGCAGCGCAGGGCGTGGTCGAGGAACGAGAAGGGCCGCCCCTTGGCCAGCGTGATCAGCCACAGCGAGAGCTTGGCCATCTCCACGGCCAGGGGGTTCTTGTCCACGCCGTAGAGGCAGCGGTCGGCGATCAGGCGGCGCGCATAGACCAGACGCTCCGCTGAGTCGATGGGTATAGCGGCGGCAACATCGGTTGTTGGGAAGCCCTCGGGGGTGATGAGGCGCCGCCTTTGGGGATCGGGGATCAGGGATCGGGGATCGGTGGCCGCAGCCGCTACCCCTTGTCCCCCTTCGGCTCCAGAGAGCGTAACAGACCATTCAGAAGGCGTCCGACTTCCTGTAGTCGCTCCCACAGCTTCAGGCCCGCTTCCCGCTCCAGATGCTTCAGGCGCACCGCCAACTGTACCAGTGTCTCCACCTCCCAGAGCGAGCCCCGAGCTATCGAGAGATGATGGATATACTCCTTGCGATGAATCCGCCCGTAGCCCTCGGCGATGTTCGCCGGCACCGAGACTGCCGCCCGCCGGATCTGGCTCGTCAGCCCATACAGCTCCTCCCGTGGGAAGTTCTGCGTCTGCTGATACACCTCCTCGGCCAGGTCCATCGCCCGCTGCCACACCTCGAGGTCGCGATACGTCTGGATTGCCATCTGCATTGTCCTTACGCGAGCGTCCTGATCCCCGATCCCCGATCCCCGATCCCTCCGCAACCGCCCACGCCTCAAGGAGTCGCTCAGACAAATATCGACAGGCTTGCACCAGAAAGGCACCGCTGCCCATGGCCATATCACAAACCGTAAGGCGTAGCAGGTCGGCGGCGGGGCGCAGCTTCCACTCCTCGCGGGGCAGGCCCTCGGCGGGGCCGTGGTAGACCAGGGGCTCCAGCGTGTGCTGGACAATGGGCTCGGTGAGCGAGAGGGGCGTGTAGTGGGTGCCAGTGGCGCGGCGCTCGGTGCCGGCGGTGACGTAGACGCTGCCGGCGGGGATGACCGTGGGGCGGCCGTAGTCGTCGTCGCGCACCAACCCGGCGAAGGGCAGCACGCGGGCGTAGAGCGCCTCGTCGTTGCCGCAGGCGGCGCGGAGCTGCGCGGCCCGCCAGGCGTCGGGGGCCGCAGCCCAGGCCTTTTTGAGCGCGCCCGGCGACCGGCCTGTCCGCTCCTTGAGGTAGGCCAGGAAGCTCTCCTCGCCCTTCTTCGCCTCCTGCTCAAGGGCGGCCAGGGAGATCTCCGGCTCCTGCTCGCGGGTGCCGGCCAGGCCGAGGATGGGCTCCTTCGTGCGG
>JAAXUL010001370.1 GCA_013336035.1 Chloroflexales bacterium | reverse complement strand
CGCTTATCGCTCTCATTGTTCGGCTCCCCTCAGGTCATCCTTGACGGGGCGCCGATCGCCTCGTTCCGCTACGACAAGGTGTTCGCGCTCCTCACCTATCTGGCCGTCGAGCGTGATCGGCCGCACCGGCGCGAGCTACTGGCCGGGATGCTCTGGCCGGATCAGGCCGAGCGGTCGGCGCGGCGCAGTTTGAGCCAGGCGATCTTCATGTTGCGCCAGGTTATTGGCGATGACCTCGCGGCGCCGTCCTGCCTGCTCGTCAGCGGCTCTGGCCTGCAGTTCAACCCCGCCGCCGACTGGTCGCTCGACGTTGCCTCCTTTGGCCGGCTGATCGATGCGTGCGCTGCACACCAGCATGCTTTGGGCGAGCTGTGCGACGCATGTGCTGGCCGCCTCGAGCAGTGCGCCGCGCTTTACCGTGGCGATTTCCTCGTCGGCTTCTCCCTGGCCGCCAGCCCAGCGTTCGATGAGTGGGCGGCACGCACGCGCGAGCGGCTGCACCTCCAGGCCCTCGATGCGCTCGACAAGCTTGCCGCCACCTGTGAGCGCCGCGGGAGCGAGGCCGCCACCACATGGCTGCATCGTCTCGTCGAGCTCGATCCCTGGCGCGAGGATGCCCACCGACGGCTCATGCGCGCCTACAGTCGCGGCGGTGATCGCGCCGCCGCGCTTGCCCAATACGAACGCTGCCGCCAGGCCCTCGCCAGTGAGCTCGGTATCGAGCCGGAGGAGGAAACCAGCGCGCTCTACGACCAGATCCGGCGTGGCGAGATAGAGCGACGGGTGGACAGGCAGGTCGAGCGACTGCCGGCGGCTGAGATCGCCACACCCCCACGGCCCCCCCGCCCCCTCTCCTTGAGGCGCAGCTTGCCCACAGCGGCAACGCCGCTCATCGGGCGCGAGCAGGAGCTGGCTCAGATCGCTGCGCTGCTGGCCGATCCGGCGAAGCGCGTGATCACCCTGGTCGGGCCAAGCGGCATCGGCAAGACGCGGCTGGCCCTGGCCGCGGCAGAAGGGTCTAGCACGGCACGCCCCGTTATCTGGGTGCCCCTTGCCGGGCTCCACGCCCCCGAGCTGCTGGCCTTCGCGATCGCCGAAGCCCTCGGCATCACCTTTCACGGCCAGACAAGCCCTCAGGGGCAGCTGCTTGAGTATCTCGGCCATGCCGATCTGCTGCTGGCCCTCGATAACTTCGAGCATGTGCTTGAAAGCGCGCCGTTTATCGCCATGATCGAGGAGCGCGCGCCCGGGGTCACGCTGCTCATTACCTCGCACGAGCATCTCAACCTGCGCGGCGAGTGGGTCGTCACCGTCGAGGGGCTCAGCACGCCGGCCGGGGATGATTCAGGTGAGATAGCGTCCTCCGGCGCGGCGCAACTGTTCGTGGAGTGTGCCCGCCGTCTGCATCCTCGGCGCATCTTTGCGCCCGAAGAGTGGCCTGGTGTCGTGCGAATTTGCCGTCTGGTAGGCGGCATCCCGCTGGGGATCGAGCTGGCTGCCGCCTGGAGCGCCCTGCTTTCCTGCGCTGAGATCGCCGACGAGATCGAGCGGAGTCTCGACTTCCTGGCGACAAGCGCGCGCGACATGCCGGAGCGCCACCGTAGCATGCGCGCGGTCTTCGACTATTCCTGGCGCCTGCTCAGCGAGCGCGAGCGCGCGGTCTTCGCGCGTCTGTCGGTCTTCCATGGTGGCTTCAGCCGCGCGGCAGCAGAGGCAGTGGCGCGGGCGGAACTCATGGCGCTGCTGGCGCTGGCGAACAAATCGCTGCTGCGCCGAAGCGCGCATGGCCGCTACGAGCTCCATGAGCTGCTGCGCCAATACGGCGCCGATAAGCTGCGCGCCGATCCCTCGGCTGAGGATGAGGCCCGCGACAGGCACGCCGACTACTTCGCCGCCTTCCTGGCCCGCTGCGAGCAGCGGCTCAAATCCGGCGACCAGCTGGCGGCCCTGGCCGAAGTGGGCGCCGAGCTAGAAAATGTGCGCGCCGCCTACGGCCGGCTGGCGGACAAGGGGCGCTGGGAGACGCTCGGGGGCTCGATCGGCGGCCTGTTTGTCTTCTTCGCCGCCACGAGCCGCGCCTGGGAGGCCGAGACGATCTTTGGCGCGGTGACCGATCTGTTGAAGCAGGCGCAGGGTGAGACTGCCGCCCTGAAGCCCGCCCACGAGCTTGTGCTTGGCCGGCTGCTCTGCGCGGGCGGGGCGTTCGAAATGCGCCTGGGGCGCTACGAGAGCGCAT
>JAAXUL010000534.1 GCA_013336035.1 Chloroflexales bacterium | reverse complement strand
TGTCCACGAGGCGCGCCCCACAGCGTTGCCAGGCCTATAACGACCACGCCCCCCGCGCGGCCGCACCGCGCGCAAACGCCGCAAAGTCGTGCGGCTCGCGGCCCAGGGCCTGGCGCACTCCATCGGCGAGAGCCTCGTTCCGCCCATCGAGCACCGTCGTGAACAGGTAGCGCAGCAGTGCGATGGCATCGTCGGGCACTGCTGTGCGGCGAGCTCGGCGACGAAGGCCTCAACCGAGATGGGGACATAGCGCACCGGCCGCCCAGTCGCTCCGGCGATCGTCGCCACCGCCTCGGCGAAGCTCAACAACCGCGGGCCGGTGAGCTCGTAGAGCTGTCCACCATGCCCCTCCTCGGTCAACGCGGCGACGGCGACGGCGGCGATGTCCTCGGCGTCGACGAACGGCTCGGCCACCGGCCCCGCCGGCAGCGCGACCTCGCCGGACAGGACCAGCCGTCCATGCGATTCGCGCACAACACCGCATGAAAATGGTACACTTGTGCTGGCGGCTGGCATCAAGGTCGAAGCCTCTGTAGTGCCATGAGTCTGTAAACCAGACGTTGGCGCTGATGCCGCGGCCTGTCACCTCTGCAGCACCGATGTCCTGCTGCAGATCCTGCTGTGCGCCTGTCTCAGGGTTTAAGAGCAGATACGCTGCGCCGGTATGATAGCCCCTGGCACTTATCAGCATCTGCTGCCCGTCGGGCCCGAAGGTGAGCGGAACATACATGAACTGGGAACCTGCCGGCGGTGGTGGCCAACTCATCAACTCATGTGTCTGCTTGGTTCGCAAGTCAAATTCAGCCAGGTTGCTGTTGCTGGAGAGCAGCAGGGCTTCAGCGAACTGGTGAAACGACGGCATTGCATACTCGAAGACAGTTGTGACAACCTCACGACGTCCGCTCAGTCCGTCTTCGACGATCACCTCAAAGCCACTATTGCTTGGGCGAGTGTAAGTGAAGCGTCGGCCATCTGGCGCGAAAGAGAAATGATTCCGCGTCAGTATCTTGGAGCGACGTTTGCCTCGACCGCGTCGCCTAGGGCACCCGCCCATAGAACACGGTGAAGCCCGCGCCCGCGACGACGATGTCCGCCTGGCCATTGCCGTTCAGGTCGCCGATGTCCATTGCCTGCGGGTTGGCCGAGTCGCTCAAGGCCAAGTAGAGCTTCGCTGGGGCAAGTGTCCCGTCGCCCTGCTGGTGGAGCACGGAGAGCACATGTTCGCCTTCGTGTAGCACGACGACATCGAGGCGCTCGTCGCCGTCCAGATCGGCAAGCTCGACGGCTTGCTGCCGGCGGAAGAGGCTGTAGCTTGCTGTCTCGACCAGCGTCCCCCCAGCACTCTGCTCGAACACAATCAGCCACGAGCCGACGACGTTGTCGCCGGCGCTGATCACCACGTCGTTCCGTCCGTCGCCGGTCAGGTCGCCCACCGCAACACCGGTTGATCTGCGGCTGCTCTGATAGGCGACCGACGTGGCGAAGCTGTGGTCAGGCTGTTGTAGGTAGACCTGCACCCCGGAACTGGGCTGTGCAATGATGTCGGGCAGCCCGTCCCCACTCACGTCGCCGACCGCGAGGTCGTTGATGCCCCCGCTTTTCGCGGGAAGGCCGATCATCTCGCCCGGCCCGTCGCGCTCCTGCTGGAGGAACAGGCCGACCACGTCGCTGTTCCAGAAGCTCGCCACAACATCGTCGCGCCCGTCGCCGTTCAGGTCGGCGACGGCCAGGGCGGTAGCGTCCTGGCCGGACGCATACGAGCGCCGCGTCCCGAACAGCGCCTCCTCGGCGCTCAGGAACACGTTGAGCTCCGAGCCCTGCCCGCCTACGACGACATCGTCGCGCCCATCGCTGTTCAGATCGCCGGACGCCAGCGTGCGCGGTGTCCACCCGATGCTGAAGCACGTGGGCCGGCCCGGGGCCCCATCCTCACCCTGGAGGAAGATCATCAGCTGGTTGCCCATGTCGACCGGAACACTGGTCACCAGCGCCAGATCCTGACGCCCGTCGCCGTCGAAGTCGCCGATGCTGCTGCCGGCAAAGAGCGCCGGGGCATCGAAGTAGTTGATCGGGTCCAACGAATCGCCGAGCTGATCCGCCGGCAGCATCCAGGCATCTTCGCTTGTTAAGGTGCGCGAGGTGAAGCCGTAGCGGCACGCCACCTCGGTCAGGTACTCGCCCGAGAGCTTAATTGAGTCCAGCATTTCCCTGATGCGAAAGCTCTCCATCAGGGCCTGGTCAGTGGGCATACTCAGGACCAGGGTGAGCAGGCCGCGGTCGGTGAGGGTCACCCGCGCATAGGTGGTCAAGCCCGTCTCATCAACCACGATCAGGCGACCGCCGTCGGAGTTGCGGTTCTCCTCGGTCACAATCATGTCCGGCCCCTTGAGCCGCTCGAAGAGGGCCCTGGTGACAGTCACGGGCTCGCCCGTCGCGGTCAGGGTCGCCGTAAAGCTGCCCTGTTCCTTCAGGCCGGGGTAGGTCGTGAAGCCGCTCGGAAGCTCCTCGAAGGCCCAGCCCACGGGCCTGAGCCCTGTCAGACCTGTCGGCTCGTGCAGAAACGGCTCGAGGTCGGTGATGACCGGGGTGTACGGCGTGGGTGACGGCGGCGTTGTCGGGGTAGGCGCGGTCATGGTCGCGGCCACCGCCTGACTGACCATGGTGGCCATGGTCGCGCCCTCGGCGGAGCCCTGAAGGGCCTGGCTTGTCGTGGCCGCCGTGGTAGCATCGGCGGGCGATGGGGCGCCCGCGCATCCGGCGCAGAGCAGGGCCGCCACGAGGAGCGCGACCAGGGAGCGGCATGCTGTTGTGCTGGAAGGGGTCATCGCTGCGCCTTCTGCCCGTAAAGGATTGAGAAAGCTCCGCCCGCAACCACGATGTCGTTGCGCCCATCGCCGTTCAGGTCGCCGACGTCCAGCGCCTGCGGGCTGGAGGACGAGCCCATCACGAAGGTGCTCTCCTCCGCGCCGAGGCTCCCGTCGTCCCGCTGGCGAAACACGGCGGCCACGGTCTCGCCGACCAGCACGACATCGGTGCGCCCGTCGCCGTCAACGTCGGCAAGCTCGGTCGCCGTCGGCGGGATGCTGACGGGGTAGCGGGCCTGCTCGGCCAGCCGGCCGGTGGGGCGCTGTTCGTAGACGACGATCCAGCTGTCAAAGATGTCGTTGCCGTGGTTGAGCACCACCTCGGCGCGCCCGTCGCCGGTCACATCGCCCACGGCCACAGTCCGCGCCGCCAGGCTGGTCTGGTAGGCGACGACCTCGGCGAAGCTACCATCGGGCTGCTGCGCGAACACCTCCATGATGCTGTCCCGCCCAATCGTCACGGCGACAAGGTCGGGCAGGCCATCGCCGGTCACGTCGCCAAGGGCGAGGTCGCCGATGGTCGCATCAACGACCGGGACGCTGACCCCAGAGCCCGGCTCGCCGCTCTCCTGCTGAAGGAACACCCCGAGCTGGTTCGCGCCAAATCCGTTGGCCACAAGGTCGTCGCGTCCGTCGCCGTTCAGATCGCCTACGGCCAGGGCGCCGGGAGCGCCCTCCAACGGGTAGCCGCGGCGCGTGCCGAAGATGCCCTCGGGGGCGCTGAAGAAGATGGTCAGCTCGCGGCTCTGCCCGCCCACGACAACATCGTCGCGCCCATCACTGTTGAAGTCGCCAATCGCCAGGGTGGACGCCATGCCCTCGAGGCTGAAGCAGTTCGGCTCGCCGAGCCCCCCATCGGGAAGCTGGAGCAGGACGTAGAGCTGGTTCGGCGTGCCGTCGGTGGTGTCGCTTACGCCGGCGACATCCTGCCGCCCGTCGCCGTCGAAATCGCCGATGCCGGCGGCGACAACAAGGCTCCGGGCGTCGTACCAGACGGCGGGGGCGAACCCGGCCGCACCGTTCCCCCTTGACAGGGTCAGCGAGTCGTCTGCGGTTACCGGGCGATGGGCCATGGCGCTGTTGCAGGGCACGGCGGTCAGGTAGTCGCCCGAGAGCTTGACCGCGTCGACGAGGGCGCGGGCGCTGCTGTCCTCCCAGGGCAGCAGCTCCGTCGGCAAGGTCAGGCTCACGGCGAGCAGCCCCCGCTCGGTCGGCGCCGCCCGCACAATCGTAGTGGTGAGGCCCGGCCCGTCGCCCAGGGTGAGCCGGCCGCCCCCGTCGGGCGTGCGGGTCTCTTCGACCACCTGAAGCCCGGGGCTCTTAAGGCGGGCGAAGAGGTCGCTGGTTACCTCCGCGGGCCCACCCTCGGGAAACTGTGTGCTCAGGGTAAGGGTCGCCGTCAGGATCGCCTGCCCGGCGCGAGCCGAGCGCAGCGTAACCCCGCTCGCGTCGCCCTCGAGGCTCCAGCCCGCCGGCTTCAGGCCGGCTAACCCTGACAGGCTGTGCCGAAACGGCTCGGGGTTGGAGATGACGACGGTGCGCGGGGTTGCAGTGGGGGGCCTGACGACGGTCGGCGCAGCCGCCGTGGCCGTCTTGGCCATGGCGATCCGGGTGGCCATGACGGCGGCCTCGACGGAAGCCTGGAGCGCCTGACTATCCACGGTCGACGGGGCGACGGCGGGCGTCCACGTCGTGGGCGCGGGCGGCCGGGCGGCGCTCGCACATCCAGTACAAAGTAGCGCCGCTGCGAAGAGGACGAGAGGCGAACGACGGGGGAAGGGGTGGCGGGGAGAGCTCATGGCGCTGCCTTCGGTAGGGTAACGGGGGCCTCACTGCTCAACCGAACCATGCCGTAGATGGGCTGGAGGGTGGACTCATCGTTCGCCGAGGTAGGCACGCCTGGCGTGGCCAACCGATCAGCCGGGGCCTCCGCCTGCACCAGGACGATGTAGTGCATCCCATCGGGCTCCGCAAAGATAAATCGCCCTGACGAGCGACGGAGCTGGTTGTCGATCCGCATATCCGGTAACGCCACGAGCGCCTCCTGGCGAAGGGCCGGGTAGTCATAGAAGATGAGCTGGTTTTCGCCAGGCAACCACACAGCCTCGCTGTGCCAACGCGGGATCGCGATAAGCCGGCCGGCTTGCTCGACGTGGAAAACTGCCCGTAGCTGCGGATAGAAGAAGTCCTCGTGCAGCCCTTCGAGCTTGCCGAGGACGCCCAATTCCTGCTCGCTCTCAGGTATCGCATTCACCACATCGCCACACGCTGTGACGATGCGCGTGCTGTCGGCTGAAATCCAGAAGTCACCACATGTCGGCATATGGGCCTTGTGCCTGCTCAGGCCGGCCTCGTTCAGGAGGCTGGTCGCGGAAGTAAGGCGCCAGAGACCCATCCCTCGGGCGGAATCGGAATCGCCGGAGTAGAGGTAGGTGCCGGTAGGCTCGAAACGCAACCGTGCAACATAGATGAGAGTGTTGCTCGACTTCGTATGGCCGGTGTCAGGGTCAATCGCGTAGAGGCTTTGTTGCACCTGTTGCTGTGACGCCATGTAGATCCAGCCATCGCGCCCTATCGCGATGCTCGCACTATTGATGGGCACGTCGATCAGCTTGAGCACACGCCCGGCCACAAGGTCGATGTAGGACACCTGGGCATCGTGACCAACAGCGGCAAGGCGTCCGTCCGGGCTCAGCGCAACCGCAGTGGGCCGGCGCTCGAGCTGGAGCGCGACGCTCTCGCCTGTCGCGAGGTCGAGGATGTGCAGCTGGCGCGTCGCACTCTCGATCACCACGACGCGATTCAAGGACGCACTGTAGACGGCGTCGGTGATCGTGAAGGGGAGGAGCTCAACCTCGCCGACGACGGCGGGCACTGGCGGCCGCGGCGCCTGCCCTACAGCCCACGGGTTGCGCAACGAGCTTCGGCGGCGCCGATAGCCGTGGTGCGCGAGCATCCCCCATACTGCTGATACGCAGGGGTTTCCTGCCGCTTGCAGGAGGTGGTGATGAGCAGCAGCACCGCACCG
>JAAXUL010000533.1 GCA_013336035.1 Chloroflexales bacterium | reverse complement strand
AGCGTCGGGAGGGCGAAGCTCGCCCGCCAGCCGAGCCGGCTGTGCATCAGCTGGCCGAGAAAGCCCGCGGTTAGGAAGGCCATGTTGGTGAGCAGCACGTAGACCGTGACCGCGCGGGAGCGGGCGGCGCCGTCGTCCGCGTAGGCCAGGAAGAGGATGGACAGCGACAGGGGCAGCACCAGGACGCCGAAGGCCCCCGCGACCAGACGCATGGTCACGAACCATGGGACCGCCGGCGTGAGCAAGGTCAGGAGGTTGGCCACCAGCAAGCCGCGGAGGCCGGTCAGCAGCACGCGGCGGCGCCCGAAGATGTCGCCGAGGACCCCGCCGATCAGCAGGAAGGCCAGGGCGCCGAGGCTCAAGGCGCTCATCCAGAGGCTGTAGGTCGCCCAGCCGCCGCCGAAGGCCTGCAGGCCCGGCGGCTGGAAGACCCAGGGCGGCGGCTCGCTGTTCTTGGCACAGCTGGCGAGGCAGCAGGCGGCCAGTATCCACCGGCGACGCCCGCGTATCGCCGAGGGGGTGGCCAGGGTCTGCGCTGAGGTTTGCGCAGCCATCGTAGGTGCTCCTCAGGCAAGGGATACGAAGTCAGGGTTCGGTTGCCAGACGCTGCATGGTCTATGGTGCCTCATGCTGGTCGCCCTGACACGATGCACCTGGAGCCTTCGCCGCCGGCTCGCCAGGATAGGCCGGCGATCATCCATATGGATCATCGCGCCCTGATCACGCTGGCCGGGCGAGGAATAGTCAGTCTGCGCGATGCACTGTGAGTCGCGATACGCTGTAATAGGGCTACACGGATACCGACTGCCCGAAGGAGCGCACATGGCCGCCGTCGCTGAAGGAGCTAGCATCGCCGCGCCGGCCTTCGCCCCCCGTGAGCGGCCGCCCGCCTTCCACGTCCTGGCCAAGCCCACCGGGGCGATCTGCAACCTTGACTGCGCCTACTGCTTCTTCCTCGCCAAGGAGCGGCTCTACCCTGGCTCGACCTTCCGCATGGCCGACGACGTGCTGGAGGCCTACATCGGCCAGCTGATCGCCGGCCACACCAGCGACCACATCACGATCGCCTGGCAGGGCGGCGAGCCGACCCTGATGGGCCTCGACTTCTTCCGCCGCGCGATGGCCGTGGCCGAGCGGCACCGCCGCCCCGGCATGCGCTTCGAGCACACCATCCAGACCAACGGCACCCTGCTGACCGACGAGTGGTGCGCCTTCCTCAAGGAGCACGGCTTCCTGGTCGGCATCAGCATCGACGGGCCTGCCGAGCTCCACGACCGCTACCGCTACGACAAGGGCGGCAAGCCGAGCTTTGAGAAGGTCATGCGCGGCCTGCGCCTGCTCCAGCGCCACGGCGTCGACTACAACGTGCTCACCACCGTCAACAGCGCCAACGCCGAGCACCCGCTGGAGGTCTACCGCTTCCTGCGCGACGAGGTCGGCACCGACTGGATGCAGTTCATCCCCGTGGTCGAGCGGATCAACGCCGACGGGCGGGCGCTGCTCCAGGAGGGCGACACGGTCTCGGAGCGCTCGGTGGGCGCCGAGCAGTTCGGGCGCTTCCTGACGGCGATCTTCGACGAGTGGGTGCGCCGCGACGTGGGCAAGATCTTCGTGCAGACCTTCGAGGCCGCTGCCCGCAGCTGGCTCGGTATGAGCCCGCGCATGTGCGTCTTCGACGCGACCTGCGGGCTGGGGCCGGCCCTGGAGCACAACGGCGACCTGTACACCTGCGACCACTTCGTGGAGCCGAAGCACCGGCTCGGCAACATCAAGGACACGCCGATCATCGAGCTGGTGGCCTCGGAGCAGATGCGCCGCTTCGGCCAGGACAAGCGCGACACGCTGCCGCGCTCCTGCCGCGAGTGCCCGGTGCTGTTCGCCTGCAACGGCGAGTGCCCGAAGAATCGCTTCATCGCGACGCCGGACGGCGAGCCCGGGCTGAACTACCTCTGCGCCGGCTACAAGCACTTCTTCACCCACATCGACCGGCCGCTACAGCTGATCGCGGGGCTGCTGCGGCGGGGCCGCCCGGCCGCCGAGGTGATGGAGATCCTGGCCCACGAAGAGGCCGCGTTCGCTCACGCTCTGGCGAAGGCTGGCCGCAACGACCCCTGCCCGTGCGGCAGCGGGCGCAAGCTCAAGCACTGCCACGGGGCGCCGCCGGATCAGCCGAGCGCTCCGCCCGCCCGAGGCCTCTCCGTTTCGTAGCGCTGCCTTTTGGCAGGAGGTTGGACGTGAATTTCCTCGAATGGGTCCTGTCAATCACGCTGCTCACCATCTACATCGCATGCGTCTTCACCGTCTGCAGCCTGACCTTCCAGAAGGGCTACAGGGTGCTTGGCTGGGTCGGCATCTTCTTCCCGATCCTCTGGCTGATCGGCGCGGTCCTGCCGCCCAAGGAGGGCTCGCAGTTCGCGCTCAGGCAAGGTATGGCACGGCAACGCTAACTGCCGCACATGGAAAGCGAGACGACACCTATGCCCAACGGAAGACCGAACATCCTGCTCATCTGGGGCGACGACATCGGGATCACCAACCTGAGCTGCTACAGCGATGGTCTGATGGGCTACCGCACGCCGAACATCGACCGTATCGCCTCCGAGGGCATGCGCTTCACCGACAGCTACGGCCAGCAGAGCTGCACCGCGGGCCGCTCCGCGTTCATCACCGGCCAGAGCCCCTACCGCACCGGCCTCACCAAGGTGGGCATGCCGGGGGCGGATAAGGGCCTTCAGGCCGAGGACCCCACCATCGCCGAGCTGCTCAAGCCCCTCGGCTACGCCACCGGCCAGTTCGGCAAGAACCACCTCGGCGACCGCAACAAGTACCTGCCCACCGCCCACGGCTTCGACGAGTTCTTCGGCAACCTCTACCACCTCAACGCCGAGGAGGAGCCCGAGCACGTGGACTACCCGCCGGAGGCGGACTTCCCCAACTTCAAGCAGATGTTCGGGCCGCGGGGCATGATCCACTCCTGGGCCACCGACGAGGACGACCCGACCGAGCACCCCCGCTGGGGCCGCGTCGGCAAGCAGCGCATTGAGGAGCTCGGCCCCCTGACCCGCAAGCGCATGGAGACCTGCGACGTCGAGTTCGTCGACGCCGCCCAGGACTTCGTCAAGCGCGCCCACGACGACGAGCAGCCCTTCTTCATCTGGCTCAACACCACCTGGATGCACTTCCGCGTCCACCCGCCGGCCCACGTGCTCGGCCAGGCCGGGCGCTGGCAGTCCGAGTACCACGATGTGATGGTCGAGCACGACAAGCACGTGGGCCGAATGCTCGACCTGCTCGACGAGCTTGGCATCGCCGAGGACACGATCGTGATGTATTCGACCGACAACGGCCCGCACATGAACACCTGGCCCGACGGCGCGATGACCCCTTTCCGCAACGAGAAGAACTCAAACTGGGAGGGCGCGTTCCGGGTGCCGATGCTGGTGCGCTGGCCCGCCAGAATCAAGGCAGGCGCTGTCTCCAACGAGATCATCAGCCTCGAGGACTGGCTGCCAACCCTGCTGGCCGCCGCCGGTGAGCCGGAGATCGGCGCGAAGCTCAAACAGGGCCACCAGGTCGGCGATGTGACGTACCGGGTGCACCTGGACGGCTACAACTTCCTGCCGCACTTCACCGGCGAGGTGGCGAAGGGCCCACGGCAGGGCTTCTTCTACTTCTCGGACGACGGCGACCTGGTGTCGATGCGCTACGACAACTGGAAGGTCGTTTTCGCCGAGCAGCGCATGCAGGGGACGGTGCAGATCTGGGCCGAGCCGTTCGTCTTCCTGCGCATCCCCAAGTTCTTCAACCTGCGCACCGACCCGTACGAGCGGGCGGACATTACCTCGAACACCTACTGGGACTGGATGATCGACCGGGCCTACATCATGTACGCGGCCCAGTTCATCGTGCAGCAGTTCCTCGCCACCTTCCAGGAGTTCACGCCGCGTATGAAGGCGGCCAGCTTCAGCATCGACCAGGTCATGGAGAAGATGGAGCAGGCCCTGAGCAACAACTAATATGGTGTGGGGGAACCGGGTTCTCCCACGCCCCCTTAATCTATGACACATAACAGCCTCCCCAGCTGGAACGACACGCCGGCCCGACAGGCGATCCTCGACTTCGTGACCGCTGTCGCCGACGAGGCCGGCCCGGGCTACGTGCCGCCCGCCGGGCGGGTCGCCGTCTTCGACAACGATGGCACCCTCTGGTGCGAGAAGCCGATGTACGCGCAGCTCGACCTCCTGCTGCGCAAGTTCGCCGCGCAGGCCGAGCACGACCCGGCCCTGCGCGAGCGGCAGCCGTGGCAGGCGGCGTACCACAAGGACTACGCCTGGCTGGGCGGGGCGATCACCCGCTACTACCAGGGCGATGACACCGACGTGAAGCTCGTGCTTGGGGGCATCCTCGCCCTCGCCGATGGCCGCGCCGTCGAGGAGGTCGAGGCCGAGGCTGCGGCCTTTGTGGCCCACGAGCGGCACGCCACCCTCGGTCGCACCTACGCCGCCGTTATCTACCAGCCGATGCTCGAGCTGCTGCGTTTTCTCGAGGGCCACAGCTTTACCTGCTACATCGTCTCGGGGAGCGGGCGCGAGTTTCTCCGCGGCATCGCGGAGAAACTCTACGGCATCCCCCGCGAGCGCGTGATCGGCAGCACTGTGGCGTACGCCTACGAGCTGCGCGACGGTGTGGGGACGATCGTGCAGCGGGGCGAGCTCGATGTGGTGGACGACGGCCCGGGCAAGCCAATTCAGATCTGGGATGTTGTCGGGCGCCGGCCCCTCCTTGCCGTGGGCAACTCAAACGGCGACCTGCCGATGCTCCAGTACGCCGGCGGCCTATCGCTGCCGGCGCTGCGCCTGCTCCTGCTGCACGACGACGCCGAGCGGGAGTTCGCCTACACGGCGGGCGCCGAGCGGGCCCTGGAGGCGGCCCGCACCCAAAGCTGGACGATCGTCAGCATGCGCGATGACTGGCGTCAGGTCTTCCCGGATGTCGGCGGCGGTTGATTGTGTGAAAGCCCAGCTTGCGGCACGCCAGAGACCAGAACAATGCCTCCATGGTCGGCTTCGTCAACGCCGTGGCCCTGCTGATCATCCTGGGACAGCTGGACACCTTTACCGGCTATCGCAGCTCGGGGCCGAACCGTGTGGTCGGAACCTTCGACCTGCTGCGCAATCTGGACCAGGTCCACGTGCCGACCCTGGCGGCCGGGATGCTGACGATCATCCTGATCCTGACCCTGGAGCGGACGCGCCTGAAGGCCCTGGGGATGGTAGTGGCGCTGTTCTTCGTCTCGCTGGCCGTCCCCCTGGCCGGCGCCGAGCAGATCGCCCTGGCCAGGGACGTCGCCGACATCCCTCGCTCGCTGCCGATGCCAGTGCTGCCGGCGCTGGAGCTCGTACCGAGCCTGCTCATCCCCGCCCTCTCGCTAGCCTTCGTCCGGGCCGTGCGGCCAGTCCGGCGGCATCGCCCGGTTGACAAAATTCCCTGCGAAGTAGGTATCAGCCGCTAGAGTGCCACGCCGCAGATGCGGCACCGGCAGCAGAGCCTGCTCCCGGAGGGCGGGCATCGGTGGAGGAAGCACCCATCTTTCTGGTGCAGGTGGTGTACGGGCTAGCTATCGCCGGGAGCGTGCGCTGCCGCTACCACCCAGGCGGCGATCTGGGCACGCGAGGAGAAGTCGAGCTTGGCGAGGATGTTGGCGACATGATGCTCGGCGGTCCGCTCGCTGATCACCAGCGCCTCGGCAATCGCCCGGTTTGAGCGCCCCTGGGCGACCAGCGCCGCGACCTCGTGCTCGCGCTGCGTCAGCCCGGCGGCCGACCTCCGGGCGGCCGGCGCTGGCTGGCCCACCATCG
>JAAXUL010001369.1 GCA_013336035.1 Chloroflexales bacterium | reverse complement strand
GAGCTGGAACGACCGTATGGTCGATCTGTTCAGCGCCCGCGGGGTGCAGATCATCGGCCTGCTCAACGGCCCCTCGCCGGGCTGGGCCACCGGGCGGGGCGGCCCCTCGTTCTTCCCGCCCGACCCGCAGCAGTTCGCCGCCTTCGCCCAGGCCGCGGCCGCGCGCTACCGCGGGCGCATCCGCTACTGGCAGATCTGGAACGAGCCCGATAATGTGCGCTACTGGCAGCCCGCGCCCGACACCGGGGCCTATATCAATCTGCTGAAGGCCGCCTACCCGGCGATTAAGGCCGCCGACCCCGACGCCCAGGTGCTCGCCGCGAGCCTGGTCTCGCCCCAGCCCGCCGCCGGCTTCCTGCGCCAGGTCTACGCGGGCGGCGCGTGGGGCTTCTTCGATATCATCGCGCTTAACCCCTACACCGACCCGCGCAGCCCCGAGCAGGGGCAGATCGGCGTCGCCGGGATCGGCGCGGTGAGCGGTATGATCGAGGCCCTCGGCCCTAAGCCGATCTGGGTCACTGAGTTCGGCTGGTCGACCGGGCCGGCCGACCGCACTATGGGCCAGGGGGCGCCGATCGACGAGACGACCCAGGCCAACTATCTGGTCCGCGGCGCGGCTCTGCTGCGGGCCGCCGGCGCCGAGCGGGTGCTCTGGTATAACCTCAAGGATACCGAGGCGGTCGACGGCGCGCCCCATAACCTCTACGGCCTCGTGCGCTACGACCAGACTATGGCCAGCTACGACCCCTCGCTCAAGAAGGCGGCCTTCAATGTCTTCCAGGTTATGGCCCGCGAGCTGGCCGGCACGAGCGCGGCGATGCCGCTGGATCTTAGCGGCCAGGCCGCGGTGCTCGACTTCGAGAATCTCGGGAGCTGGAGGATCGGCGACCAGGATAACGGCTCGTTCGGGCCGACCGGCGAGCGCGTCCACGGCGGGAAGGGCGCCGGCAAGCTCACCTACAGCTTCTCAGGCGAGCATAACGACTTTGTCGTCTTTAAGGCCGCCGCCCCGCTCCCGCTCCCGGCCAACAGCAGCAAGCTCAGCCTCTGGATCTCCGGCGACGGCAGCTCGCACGCCCTCAAGGTCTGGCTGCGCGACAGCCAGGGCGAGGTGCTTCAGCTCCGGCTCGGCCCCGTGGGCGGCCCGAGCTGGCACGTTATCTCCGCCCCGCTGGGCGGCCAGGTCGCCTCGTCGGATGTGATCGAGAACAAGCAGAACCTCAGGCTCGACTTCCCGGTCAGCCTGACCGCGATCGCGCTCGACGATGACCCGGACACGGCCAGCGGCTCGGGCACGATCTACCTCGATGATCTGAGCGCCTCGACCGGCGCCGAGAGCTACGCGGTGCGCTTCCCCAGGGGCGGCGAGGTGATCGATGTGGTCTGGGCGACCCAGCCCACCCAGGTCGCGGTGCCCACCCGCTCGGGCCAGGCGACCCTCGTGCGGGCCTGGGGCGAGACGACGGTCGTGCAGGCGAGCGCTGGGCAGCTCGTCTTGAACGTGGGCCCAGACCCCGTCTATCTCCACCACGTCCCGGCCACTATGCCCGACGGCGACCAGCGCTGCTTCCCGGAGACCAGCCAGTGCATCTCGGGGCGCATCCGCGAGTACTGGGAGCAGTACGGCGGTCTGCCGATCTTCGGCTTCCCCATCACCGAGCCGCGGACCGAGACGGTGGAGGGCCAGCCGCGCCAGGTGCAGTGGTTCGAGCGCGCCCGGCTCGAGCTGCACCCCGAGCTCAAGCGCCCCTACGATGTGCAGCTCAGCCGGCTCGGCAGCGACCGCCTGGCCCAGCAGGGCGTCGACTGGCAGGCCTTCCCCAAGTCGGCGCCCCAGGCGGGCTGCCGCTTCTTCGCCGAGACGAGCCATAACATCTGCGGGCGCATCCTCGAGACCTGGCGCACCAGGGGCATCGAGCTCGATGGCAAGCCCGGTAAGAGCGAGGCCGAGAACCTGGCGCTCTTCGGCCTGCCGCTGAGCGATCTCCAGACCAGCGAGGGTCAGCAGGTGCAGGTGCAGTGGTTCGAGCGCGGGCGCATCGAGCTTACCCCCGGCAAGAGCCCGCCCGCCGATGTGCAGCTCGGCCTGCTCGGCAGCGAGGTGCTGGCGGGGCGCTAAGGCTGGCGGCCCTCACTCCCCGGAAGCCCGCCCCCCCTCTCCTGCGCCCCGGCGCGGGAGAGGGGCTTTCGTTGTATCCCCGGGGCAGGTGAGGGCCAGCCCAAGTTAGCGCCCTCCCT
>JAAXUL010000532.1 GCA_013336035.1 Chloroflexales bacterium | reverse complement strand
CTGGGCGGCGCGCTGGCCGTGGCGATCCACGCGCCCGTTGCGCTGCTCCATGCGGTTGGGGTTCCAGGGGATCTCGACGTGGATCAGCCGCGCACAGTGGTTCTGGAGGTCAATGCCCTCGGAGGCCGCGTCGGTGGCCAGCAGGATGCGCACCGGCGCGACATCCGGGCTGGCCTGGAAGGCCGCCTTGATCCGCTCGCGCTGGTCGGTGGGCATCCCGCCATAGAGGCTCATCAGGCGCTCGCCGCCGCCCAGCCCGGCGCTAGTCAGCATCTGGAGCAGCCAGCGCTGGGTGTCGCGATACTCGGTGAAGATGATCACGCGCTCGTTGGTCCATTGGCCAGCGGGGGTGAGCAACTGGGCCTTCAGCCAGCCAATCAGCTCGCGGGTCTTCTGGTCGGGCCGGCCACGCGCATCCTCGGCCCAGGCCCGCAGCTCGCCCAGCAGCGTGCGCTCCTCCGGCGTCAGCTCGCGGAACAGGCGCGTCGCCGTATCGAGGGTATCATCGAGCGCCGTGTCGGCCGCCTCGTCGTCGCCAAACTCCTCATCCGCCTGCTCCAACTGGGCGCGCAGGAGGCCAACCGGGGTGCGGGTCGGGCTGGCCCCGCGCTTGCGAGCGGTCTCCAACGAGAGTGTGTGCTGAGCGAGCGTGCGGGCAAACGCCTCGGGCGAGGAGAAGAGCCGCTTCTTGAGCAGCTTGAGCACGAACTCGCTGGCCATCTGCTCGGTCTGGTCACTGGCCCCCGTCAGGCGCGACTGGGTGTACTGACGCAGCACTTGGTGGACGCGCAGCTCGTCGGCGGTGTAGGCGACCTCGATCGCCTCCAGGGTGCGCGCGGGGAAGCGCGGCGTGCCGTCCCAGCGCGGCGGCAGCTCCGACTTCATGCGGCGCACCATCACCGCAAGCAGGCTGCTGCGCTCCGGCGCCACGCCACGCGCGAAGCGCTGTGGGTCGAGCAGCTCCAGGAGCGCCGTGAAGCTCTCGGGGTAGCCGTTGTGCGGCGTGGCCGAGAGGAACAGGCGATGCTCGAAGTGCGGGGCGATCGTGCGGATGGCCAGGGTGCGCAGCGAGTCGGTGGCGTACTTGCCACGGCCCGAGGGGGCGACGTTGTGGGCCTCGTCGACAATCAGCAGGTCGAAGGTGCGCGGGTAGGTCGGCGCATCGGGGCCGGGCAGCACCTCGCGGAACAGGCGTATGGGCCGCTCACGCTTGAGGAAGTCCACCGAGGTGATCAGGCGCGGGAAGTGGGTCCAGGGGTTGACGTGCAGGCCACGCTCGCGACGTAGGCCGCGCATCAGCTCGGTATCGACGATGCGGAACTCCAGCCCGAACTTGTCGCGCAGCTGGTCGCGCCACTGGATCTGGAGCGCAGCTGGGCAGACAATCAGTACCGCGCGGGCGCGGTGGCGCAGGATCAGCTCCTGGACGACCAGGCCCGCCTCGATCGTTTTCCCCAGGCCGACATCGTCGGCGATCAGCAGGTTGGCCCGCGGCATCTGGATCGCGCGCACCACCGGGTCGAGCTGGTAGTCCTCGATGGTAATGCCGCTGCGGAAGGGCGCCTGGAGGGCGCGCACATCGGCGCTGGCGATGGCACCCCAGCGCACGGCATCGAGGAAGGCGTCGAAGCGCTGGGGGTCGTCGAAGCCCCGAGGCTGGGGGAGCGCCGCGCCCTCCACAAGCTGCGCGCCGGGCTCGATCTCCCAGATCACCTGGAGCTCCTCGCCGAGGGCGTCATCCTCCACCGAGGCGAGCGTGACCCGGTGCTGCGGGGTGGGATCGTAGGCTGCGAGCGGGTCGGGGGGCAGCGTGCTCTGCCTGACCTCGGTGACGACGTAGCGGCGCTGGCGGACTTCGACCAGCTGGCCTTGCTCAGGGATAGATGTGCGGCTGATGGCAGGCATGATATCCCGACTAGCTCACCCAATGGTGAAGCACTTAGGAGAGGGACGAGCTGCGATCTACCTCAAAATAGCGCTCAAGCGTGCCCGCGATATTGCCATCCTTGCCCACCAGCGCCTCGGCAATGGCACGCGCCGTGCGCGGCAGGAGCGTCCCGCGACGCACCTTGCGGCGGCTACCGTACGCACCGGGGTGCAGCAGAAAATAGATTGTCATCCGGTTAATGCCGGCATGCTGCGCAAGGTCCTGGTAGGTCCAGGCGCGGCGGAGAAGTTCTCGTTCGAGCCATGTCCCATCGGGCTGAAGACGCGCACGAAAACGCATGGCGGCACCTCAGAATGACGATACGCACAGTGTAAGCGAATGGTATTCGGTAGTCAATAGCTCTTTGATGTCATTCTTGGTAGGGTACGCCGCTGTCTTTTCACCGAACACGTCATGGAAATGTGATACCTCCACGACACCCGCCCTGTTCGTATGGTAGTTGTGGGCATCAACACCCCGCATGGACGGCAATGCCAGGTTCGATGCGCCAGGCATATAGCCGATGTCGCGTACGGCCGCTTGGCGGCCAACATCACGGCGCCGGAGCCCGCGTATCACCGCTACCCCAGGAGATCTGGCCAACCCTATGCCCACTGCGGCCTGGCCTAGCACAAACCGTGTCTGTCAAGCATGATATAGCGCATCCTGAAGCGCAATATCCCTTGCCCGCACACCTGATCCGTGGTATCATGGCAGCCTCACTCGCCGACGTGGAGGCTCCCGTGAGCGACGATCCAACCACCCCCCCACCCCCCGATCCCTATCGCCCACCAGCACCTGGGGAGAAGCAGCTCGACAAGAAAGTCTGCCCGGACTGTATCACCGACCCGGATCACCACTGCGAGGGTGGGCTGCGCCCCATCGCGGAGTTCCGCGTGATCAAGGGGAAGGGGGCTGCACGCTATGCCAACGGCACGCGCCTGGCCGCGTACTGCCGCTACCACGAGAGCAAGCGCAGCATGCGCTACCAGCGGAATGCCAAGCCGAAAACACCGGAGCAGCGCGAGGACGCGCTGGCGCGCGGACGCGAGCGCGAGGCGCGCCGGTATCAGAGCGGTCGCGCCGACGAGCTGCGGAAAAAACGATTGGCAGAGCTGAAGAAAGACCCGGAGCGCTACCAGCAGCTGAAAGCGAGACGTGCCATCAACAATGCGAAGTGGGAGCGCAAGCACGCCGAGGAGCGCCGGGCGTATAAGGCGCGCTGGTACCAGCAGAAGATCGACGCCGAGATCGCCGCGGGCCTGCGCCCGCCGCGCGGCACCCGCCGCAAGAAGCGCGGGCGCTATCGGTCGCGACCGACGAACCCGACCGACTCCTGATCGCCGCCACAGCCCCATGCTATACTGGCCCTGGCAGGCAGCGATCCGCGCCCCGCCCTCCATCGTGAGGGCGGGGCGCTTTGTGTTGGTTGGGGCGGCATGGCGGCGGCAGCGGCAACGACACAGCAACACCTCCTCGACGCCCTCCGCGAGCGCGCCCGGCGTGAGCGGCAGCGACGCCGGAGCGAGAAGATCCGCGCGCCCCCCCTCCAGGACTGGCTGAAGGAGGTCAGCCCGAAGTTCACCTGGGACTGGCCGCACCTCGTCTACATCCAGCAGCAGCTTGACCGCGTCACCAGCGGCGAGATCCGCAAGCTGATGCTGTTTATGCCCCCTCGGCATGGGAAGTCGGAGCTGACGACCATCCGCTACCCGATCTTCCGGATGGAGCGCGACCCGTCGCTGCGGGTCATGCTCGGCTGCTACAACCAGGATCTCGCCAACCTCTTCTCGCGGCAGGCCCGGCGCATCGCCGTCGCCCGCGGCATCGTGGGCGGCGGCATCAACGCCCAGGACGAGTGGGAGATCTCCGGCGGCGGCTCATTCCGCGCGGCCAGCATCGGCGGCGGCGGCATCACCGGCCGCGGCGCCAACCTGATCATTATCGACGACCCGATCCGCTCCCGCGAGGACGCCGACAGCCCCACCTTCCGCGAGAAGGCCTGGGACTGGTACTCCAACGATGTCCGCACCCGGCTCGAGCCCGGCGGGGCGATCATCCTCATCCTCACCCGCTGGCACCAGGACGACCTGGCCGGGCGCATCCTCGCCTCCGAGGATGGCCTGAACTGGACGGTCTGCTCGCTGCCGGCCGAGGCTGAGGCGGGTGACCCGCTTGGCCGCGAGGTGGGCGCGGCGCTCTGCCCCGAGCGCTTCGACATCGCCGAGCTGCACAACATCAAGAGCACGATGGGGATCGACTACTTCGCGCTCTACCAGCAGCGCCCGGTGGCCGAGGAGGGCGGGCTCTACCAGCGCGCGTGGTTCCGCTACGAGCACGCGCCGCGCACCGCCGAGGGCGACCTGGATGTCGAGGCGATCATCCAGGCATGGGACACCGCCTCGTCGGAGCTGGGCGACTACTCGGTCTGTGTGACCGCCGGCGTGAAGGACAACCGGGCCTACGTGCTCGACGTGTACCGCGCCCGGCTGGAGACGCCCGAGCTGCTGCGCCAGATCAAGAACCTGGCCGAGCGCTGGCAGCCCACCGTGCTGCTGGTCGAGGATGCCTCCAACGGCATCGCCGTCACCCAGATGCTCAAGCGCGAGACCCGGCTGCCGATCATCGGCGTCCCCCCGATGCGCGGCGGCAAGCTCGCCCAGGCCAAGGCCAACCTGCCCTACCTGGAGGGCGGGCGCGTCAGCTTCTGCCCCGGCGCCTACCTGCCGGAGTTCGAGCGCGAGCTGCTGGCCTTCCCCGCAGTCGCCCACGACGACCAGGTGGACGCGCTGAACATCGCCCTGACCCGCATCTTCGCCGCCGCCGTGCAGCGCAAGGCCACCTCTCACAGCGGTTCCCCCGCCCGCGCTCGGTAGCCGGCCACCGGCGCCAGCTGTTGACGAGCGGCGCTTTGCCGCTGAGCCCCTTCGCCTCGATCTGCCTCCTCAAGACGCCCTCGCTCACCCTGCTGACGGGATGTTGATGAGGGTTTTTATTGCATTGTAGTGCGGAAAATGACATTGACATACTTCTGCATTTATGCTATACTAAGAGGGCGCAAAACTGCGCCCCGACCGCATCTGAGCACCGCTACGGAGAAACCCGATGAACGCGACCAACGCCCCCCCGCCCCAGCCTGCCCGCCGTCATCGAGACCGTCGTCTGAAGCCACGGTGATGTGGACGTGCTCCACATCTGCGAGCCCCGCCGGAGCCGGCTGGGTGGTCTACGCCAACCCCTTCAACCGCCGGCCGGTCGTCGTCAGCCTGGCCCCCGACGCGGTGCGGGCGCTGGTCTTCTGGACCCGCAACCCCCACCCCCTGCTGGCCCTGCTGCCCGACATCGACGCCCGCTACGACCGGCACCACGCACCGGCTCCGCTTCCGCCTGGAGCTTGCGGAGCTGGCCCTGCGCGACCCGGTCGAGCTGCTGGAGCGGTCGAAGCAGACGATCCGCAACTGGATTGTCGAGGGGAGACTTCGCACCGCGCCGCGAATGGGTGTGCGCCGTGAGGTACACCGGATCTATGTGGACTCAGTCGCCGAACGAGCGGGGATCACGGTCGAGGAGGCGAACAAGCTCATTGACCAGGTAGAGGCGCGTCAAAAGGCACAGACGATAAATAAGCCAGAGGTGTTGGCAGCTGTATCGGGCTAACCGCCCAGCTACCAACGCCTCTGGCTTTGTGGGTGCGCTGCAGGGCCTCGGAAACTCAACAGCGCTTCCACATGTCGGCCCCGACAACCCGCGCATTGCTGCGTGGATAGTCGGTTTTTGCTGAACCCATCATAGCCTGCCGTAGTGCCATCTACTGACGCACTGCGGCTACGACGTACCTTAACAACTCGCCTTTTGATGTAGTACGTCCGCTCTCTTGGAGCGGCGCCTCTGGGGCCTTGAAGATTTAGTGGCGGGGAGGGAGGGATTCGTCCGCTTTCTGCCCTACCACTCTGTCGGATGGAGATGTGCGCC
>JAAXUL010001368.1 GCA_013336035.1 Chloroflexales bacterium | reverse complement strand
GGTGAAGGTCCCGTACAGCAGCGGGTCGCCCAGCAGCAGGTAGGCGCCGCGCGCCACGCCCTGGGGGCGCCGCGCCGCCAGCTCGCTCAGCCGCGCGCCGATCATCTCGGCAAGGGCGCGATAGGCCGCCCGCGCCTGCGCCGGATCGTGATGCATCGGGATGGTCAGCGGGACGACCTGCTGGCGCCGCGGGTCGATCCATGGCTGGGCGATGCGCAGCGCCCGGCTCTCCTCGCCGTCGCGGCTGCGCGGCGCGAAGACCACATCTGCCGCCTCGATCGCTCGTACGCCCTTCACGGTGACCAGCTCGGGGTCACCCGGCCCCAGGCCCACCGCCGTCAGCTGGAGGGTTGTGCTCATCGTTGTTCCACCATGTTAGAAGGAAGACCGGGTTCTGCGCCTCGAGGCGCAGCATGCGCTGGATGGGTGCGCCGACGCTCACCTGCACCTGGACCACGCGGGCGGCGGGCAGGCAATCGCGGGCCGCCTGGAGGTGCTCCAGCGTCACCAGGGCGAGGACTAGGCGCCCGCCCGGGGCGAGCCGCCGCCGCACTAGCGCGATCAGCGGCGCGAGCTGGCCGCCGCTGCCGCCGATAAAGACCGCGTGCGGGTCGGGCAGATCGGCGCAGGCAGCGGGCGCGGTGCCCTCGGTCAGGTGGAGGTTCGGCGCGGGGAAGCGGCGCAGGTTCTCGCGGATGTGCGCGCACAGCTCGGTCCGCCGCTCGACCGCGTAGACCGTCGCCGCGGGCTGCCAGCGCGCGAGCTCGATGCCGACTGCGCCACTGCCCGCGCCAAGATCCCAGAGCACCTCGCCGGACCGCGGCGCCAGCTCGGCCAGGATCAGCAGGCGGATCTCGCGCTTGGTGATCAGGCCGCCCGTGGTGCTGAAGGCGTCGTCGGGCAGGCCGGGAGCAGTTGAGAATTGTGAGCTGTGAGTTGTGAATTCGGCCGCAGGCCAGACCACAAACACATTCAGCGCCGCGAAGGTCTGCTCTGCCGCCTCGGCCAGTGTCGCTCGCACAACGCGCTGCGCGGCCTCGGCCAGGTTCTCGCAGATGGCGCAGGGGCTGGCGGCGGGCAGCCCGGCGGCGAGCAGCGCCTGGGCGATCACCGCCGGGGTATGCTGGTCGTCGGTGAGGATGGCCGCCTTCGTGGCGCCCGCGACGCTGCGGATCACCTCGGCGAGCGGGCGACCATGGGCGCTCAGCAGCGCGGCGTCGTGCCAGGGCTCGCCCAGGGCGGCGAAGGCCAGCTGGTAGGCGCTGGGCGCCGGCACGATCTCTAGCTCGTCGGCGGCGAACCAGCGGCGCAAGCTGGCGCCGACCCCGTAGCAGAGCGGGTCGCCCGAGGCCAGCACGACCGCCCGCTGCCCGGCCTCCAGCGCCTGACGCAGCCGCTGCGCCGCCACCGCAAGCCCCTGGCGCAGGCTCAGCCGCTCGCCGCTGAATTCGGGGAACCAGGCCAGCTGACGGTCGCCGCCGACCAGCAGATCGGCCCCCTGCACGCGGGCGATCTGCGCCGCGGGCAGGTGCTCACACCCGGCCCCGGTCACCCCAAGCACTAGAATCTTGGGCGTCTGTGGGGTCCCACCTTCAGCACACGTCATCCTGCATCCTTCCGCACATTGCCACGCTGGCGCGCCAGCACCGCCCCATCGAAGTCGACCAGCACCATCTCCAGGGTCATCGTGGCGCCGAAGCGCCGCACGAAGCGCAGGCTCTGCGCCAGGGCCATGTCGGTCAGACGCTCGACCGGGGCCAGCTCGCCGCGCGCCTGGCACAGCTCGAGGAAGTGGCGCCCCGTGTTGGCCGCGGCGGTCGCCTCCGTCAGCTCGGCCGAGGCGCCGGCCTCGCGGCAGACCTGGGCCAGAAAGGCGAAGTCGACCGGGTTCCCCGCCACGTGCGTGACCATGCGGCCCTGGGCGGTCTTGATGATCCGGCTGATCATCGCGACCAGGATGGCCTCGCGCACGCCCTGGGCCACGCAGGTGCGCAGCGCCGCCCCGGTGAACACGCTGATCTCGACAAAGGCCACCCCGGGCAGCTCGGGGAACAGCTGCATCGCGTACTGCTCGGAGCGGGCGCCAGTGGCGAGCACCACGCGCTCGACGCTGTGGTAGGTGGCCAGCTGCACGGCCTGGACGACGCTGGCGCGCCAGGCCGCCGTGCTGTAGGGGTAGACCTTGCCCGAGGTGCCCAGGATGCTGATGCCGCCGATGATCCCCAGGCGCGGGTTGAGCG
>JAAXUL010001367.1 GCA_013336035.1 Chloroflexales bacterium | reverse complement strand
CGGGTGAGCGAGGGGCCGCCCCGCGTTCGCTTCACGAGCGTCCGGCCCGGCGGAACGATCCACCACTACGCGCTCGCCCCGCCGGGCCAGCTTGCTCGCGCCTTCGACGCCGACCCGACGGGCGAGGGCAAGCGGCTGCTCCAGCTGGATGAGCGCACCGTGCGTATTCAAGCCCGCGCCGTCGCGCAGTGGGGCCGCTGGTACGAGGGCACGCTGGAGGTGCCGCTGCACCGCTGGTGGCGGCACTTCCCTGGGGTCGAGGAGTTCTGAGAGGACTACGATGGGCAACGTTCTGACCGCCCAGATCACGATTGCGGGAACACGGCCGCTGCTCTGGCACGCCTTCACGCCCGAGGCCATCCCCATCGGCAAGCGCGAGCGCACGGGTACCGCCGGCAACGACCCCGCCGAGTGGCGCCGCACCGTGCTGGCGACCCCGGCGGGCCAGCTGTACCTGAAGCACACCTACGTCTTCGGCTGCCTGCGCGACGGGGCGAAGTTCACGCCCTACCGGCGCGGGACGCTCCAGCCGCTCCTGGTGAGCACGCTGCTCGTGCTCGACGGGGTGATCCCCATCGACGGGCTCATCCTGCCGGAGGTACTACCCACGGACGAGGCCGAGCCGGTCTATCTCGACGTGCAGAGCGTCCGCAACCCGGCGACCCGCGCCCGCAACGTGCGCTACCGCGTGGCCGCCGCCCCCGGCTGGCGGGCGACCTTTCGGATCTCCTGGGACAAGACGGTCATCTCCCGCGAGCAGCTGCACGCCATCGCCATCGACGCGGGCCGGCTCGTCGGCATTGGCGACGGGCGGGCCATCGGCTACGGCCGCTTCACCGTGGCCGAGCTGCCTATCACCGACGACCCGGCATGACGACCTACCGGGCAAGGCGGGGCTTGGCGTGGCGCGGCCTCGCATGACATGGCTTTGCAGGGCTAGACGGGGCGCGGCCAGGTCTGGCATGGCCGGGTACGGCGGGCGGGGACACCCTCGTCCGCCCAGAAGGCAACGCATGCGACGGCGACGGATGCCGCGGGAGATCTGGCGGGCGCGTATTCGGCGCCAGGTTTGGGAGCGCGATGCGCACCAGTGCCAGGGGCCATAGTGCGCCGGCGCACCCCCGATCCCCCTGGAGACCGTCCACATCGATCACATCACCCCGCTCTCGAAGGGCGGGACGAACGAGCGTACGAATCTGCGGGCCCTCTGCCGGCGCTGCCATGGCTTGCGCGCCGGCCGGGAGCACCAGGGCATGATCGCCCGGGCCCTGCGCGACGGGATCATCCCGGCCGACTGGCGGCCCCTCGTCTGGGAGGGCTAGTGCCCGTAGCTGTCACCGCTGACACCAATGGCCTGAGACCGGAGCATATACCCATGGCACCCCCAACCAACCGCGACGGCTACCGCGCCTACGCGGACCTGCGCGCCCTGATGAACGAGCTGCTCGACGCCCCCGACGAGACCGGCCACGACGAGGCCATGACCGCCATCCGGGTCTGGCTCAGGACGCACTGCGCGACCTGCGGCACCGTCGTCGAGCGCAGCGCGCGCCGCCCGGACCCCCTGAGCCCGACCTGCTGGCAGTGCGATGTCGGCGACCTGATGGAGCACCCGTGATGTTCCCTGATCCGGCCTTCGCGCACATGCAGTTCGTCGCCCAGTTCGAGCTGCGCGCCCTCGTCGAGGAGCTGCTGGCCGCACCGGACGAGCCCGCCCGCCAGGACGTGATAGCCGCGATGCGCGTGTGGCTCCGCACGCACTGCGCGGCCTGCGGGGCGCTCATCGACCATGCCCTGCGCCGGCAGGAGGAGGCGTACTGCTTTGTCTGCTTCCCGCTCCCGCCTCCGCCTGAGGCACCCGCCCCGCCGACACCAGTACCGCCTGACGACTCGGACGTGCCGTTCTAGCGACGGAGGATGCCCATGTTCCGCGCCCTGATAACCATGATGGACGTGCCCACGGCCCTCAGCCTGCTCGCCCCGCGCGCCCGCAACCTCAGCCGCGGCGGGGCCCTGCTCATCTTCGCCTGCCTGCTGCTCAGCCTGGGGCCGCTCGCCTACCTCTGGTGGCGCTTCGACCTGTCGAGCACGTGGGGCTGGTTCCGCTGGCTCATCGGCGACGGGAGCGCGGCCGAGGCCGAGGTCGGGGGCGTCGCCACGCGCGCGGGCGCCGACGCCGAGACCGCCGGCCTCGTCCTGCTGCTCTTCGGCACCGGCTTCACCCTGCTGCCCTCGGCCGT
>JAAXUL010000531.1 GCA_013336035.1 Chloroflexales bacterium | reverse complement strand
CGCGGCCTGGAGCGCCAGGGCGCAGGCGGCGGCGCGGGGGGCGGCGGGCCCGTCGGCGTCGTCGAACCAGCAGGTCATGCCGTCGCCGGCGAAGCCGATCACGCTGCCGCGCCAGCGGGCGACCGCGGCGGTCAGGGCCGCGTAGATGGTGTTGATCTGGTCTGAGAGGGTCTCGACCCCCTGGCGTGGGCCGAGGGCCTGGGTCAGGGCCTCGGTGAGGGGGGTGAAGCCGGAGATGTCGGCGAAGAGGGCCGCACCCTGGGTGTGGGTGGGCAGATGCTCGCCGCGGGCCAGGGCGTAGGCGCGGTCCTCGGGCACGTAGGTGAGCAGGGCGTCCACCACGGCTCCTCCAGACGCAATGGCGGGCGGTGCGGGCCACCAGCTGGGGTACCGTGATTGTCGCAAGTGCAACGAGCCGTGTCAAGGGGGCGGCGGCCGGGCGGGACATGGGCCGCGAGGCGGGTGGCCGCTCCAATTCTATGACCACAGCTACAATGTGGATCGCATAGACCTCCCTGGAGCCGCCTCCTATGATATGGCGGGCGACCGGGAGCGCTGTTTCACGGCCGGCGCCAGCGACTATCTGAGTGACGGCTCCTAGGGCTAAAGCAGGCTCTTGCGCGCTTTTGGTGATCGAGGCATCTGCATGATCAGGCGACGAGCCGCAGCTTTAACAGATCGAGGCTGCTCTGTTCTGCGCGGGCGAGCCAGGCATCAAGCTGCTCGGGCTGGCGTTCCCGGACCATCGCGCAAACGCCTGGGCCAGCGCGATCCCCTGCCTCACCTCGGCATGCTCAGCTCAAGCTGCTCCCGCTGCCCCTGTTCCTCGGCACAAGCGTCTCACGCCGCCGCGCACGAGCCAGCTCAGATCGCGTGAACTGGGGACACGCTGGGTGGGGTCCGTGATCGGCGCTGCCGTGACATCGACACAGCGCCGGGCTCGCGAATCGTCCCGCAACGGCTTTGTTCCGGCTTCAAGCGCCGGGCCGCTGCGCGTCACCGAGCGGCTGGCCACCGTGGTAGAGCACGCCATCGAGCGCTAGCACGCGAATCAGCAGAGCTACCCACAGACTCAGGCTGAGCGAAGGCCGCGCTAGCTCTTCGTGGTGCCGCGGCCGGCGATCGTTTCTGAGGACAGGTGGTGCTACGATACCGAGATGATCGCGCCCGTGCGAGGTGAGCGCTCAGCCCTACCCCTGCCCGATAGAGAACACCGCCGTCCAGTAGGTGCCGTAGGTGCTGCCCGCGCGCCGGGCGACGGCGCCCCCGACCTCGCGGAGGGCGCAGCTGAGCATGTTCTCGCGGTGGCCCGCGCTCTCCATCCAGCCCTGTACCACCGCGGCCGGGTCAGCGTAGCCGGCGGCGACATTCTCGGCCCAGACAGCTCCGACGGGCTCGCCCGCGCCCCACTGGTAGCCCGCCTCGCTGATGCGCTGCCCGGGGTCCGAGCCGTCGGGGCCGGTGTGGCCCAGGAAGTGGTTGGCGGCCATGTCGCGGCCGTGGCGCTTCGCCGCCCGCGCCAGGCCGTCCGCGATCGTCAGCGGCGGCAGTCGGGGCGGCAGACCTCACCAGCGAGCCCACCTCCACGGCTAGCCTGCTCGCCCTGGCCCTGATCGGCAGGAGGGGGCCTCTGCCATGAGTATTTTCCGCGTGCTTAACGCTGTGGACACAGGGTGCATGAGGTTCTCCGATGAGTACGTGAACCAGGAGTCCCGGTCGGGGCCAGCGCATGCTCAGTGCTGGATGCAGACCTTGCCGAAATGCTTGCCGCTCGCCAGGTAGTCGAGGGCTGAAAGCAACTCCTCGAACCCAAACACCCGATCGATCACCGGGCGCGACTGATGCTGCGTGATGGCCCTGGCCATGGCGGCAAAGTCATCGGCGCTGCCCACCGTCACCCCCTGAAGCCGGACGTTGCGCGTCACGATCGGCCCGAAGGGGATGTCCATCGTGCCACCCGCGAGCACCCCGAGCAGGCTGATCGTGCCACCAGTACGCACCGCGCGCGCCGATTGCCCCAGGGTACCCTGCCCGCCGACATCGACGACATGGTCAATCCCATCGCTCCCGACGATCTCGCGAGCGCGCTTGCCCCACTCCGGGATCGTCAGATAGTTAATGGTTTCGTCAGCACCCAGCTCACGCGCACGGGCCAGCTTCTCATCGCTTGACGAGGTGACGATCACAAAGGCGCCTAGCAGCTTGGCAAATTGCAGGGCGAACAACGCGACGCCGCCCGTCCCCTGCACGACGACTGTGTCGCCCGGCTTGACGCGGCCCTCCGTTACGAGCGTGCGCCAGGCGGTGACGCCCGCCGTGGGCAGGGTGGCAGCCTCAAGGTCGCTCAGGTGCGTTGGGGCCAGGGCGACGCCCTCCGCCGGCAACACCATCCACTCGGCCATGGTGCCATCGAGCTCGGCACCCAGGCTCAGCGACAAGCGTGGCTTGGTGGGCTCGCCGCTGGTCCACGTCTGGAAGAACAGCGGGCAGACCCGGTCCCCGACCTTCAGGTGCGTGACTCGCTCTCCAACGGCATCGATGATGCCGACGCCGTCGCTCAGCATAATCAGCGGAAGGGTCTTCATCCGTGACCCGTAGCCACGCACTGGCACCAGCCGATCACGATAGTTCAGGGCCGATGCCCGCATCCGGATCCGCACCTGGCTCGCGCCGGGCTGTGGGTCAAGCCGAGTACTCAGACGCACATGCTCGATCGACCAGCCATCCTCGACTTGGAAAACACGCATCAGGAGTGCTCCGTCTCTCTCGTTGAGACAACCCAGGGGAGTGCATGGGGTTGGGGAAGGGTCAGAAGCTCACTTTACCCCTCTCGCTGCGGGCTAGTGTACCATGACAATACAGACGCTGATTCACTGATGAGCTCAATGCGTATCAGCGGCTTTCAGAGCGTGGTGCGCGATGGGCTTGCCGTCGTTTGAGTGGCTGATTCTCGCACCGCAATCCACTTTTTATCCCGTCCTAATGCGAAAGATTCTCGGTTACCCTTAGCGGGACTTCTCCCGGATAAATGCGAGGAGGCCGCCATGGTTGGAGCGGAGCCAATCAGCTGGCCCCCTCGCACCCGCGCAACGACTACCGCTGGATTCCGACTCACCGGTCGGGCGTTGGCGTGGCGCGCTCGCCCTCCCGGTATGCCTTCCAGGCCGCCGAGCGGGCCGCCGCCGACCCATCGTAGAGCGCCCGCTCGCCCTCCCGGTACAGCTGCCACGCCCTGTCGAGCCCGGCGTTGTCTGCCGGCCTCCCGTAGGCCGCCCGCTCGCCCTCCCGGTACAGCTGCCACGCCCTGTCGAGCTCGGGCGCACCGGTCGTGCGCCCGGCGCTCGCCCTGGGGCCTAACAGCGCCAAGCCGCCGAAGCCCACGGTTGCCACCAGCGTCAGCCCGAGCAGTATCCCCCACCAGCGGCATCGACCAGCCACACGCCTCAGTGTCGCCATTCCGCCCACTTTCATTGGAGCACCCCGTCTGCTTACGATTACGCCACGCATCCACGGGGCCAATCACACCACGTTCTGCCCCTCGCCGGGTAGCCATATGTGATACAATCGCTGATACCGGCTGACTGATACAACAATCCGAACCCACCCCCCGGGGGCAGTGTGTCTGGGACAAGCAGCGCCGCAGCGGGCGGCTCTGGTTGGCCTAGGGGCAGGCGGCATGGAACCGCCCGATTCGTTTGGCCTCTGGCTCAAGCGGCGGCGCAAGACCCTCGACCTGACGCGCGAGGAGCTGGCCGCCCGCGTCGGCTGTGCCGTGATCACCATCCGCAAGATCGAGGCGGATGAGCGCCGACCCTCGCTCCAGATCGCTGAGCGCCTCGCCGAGCAGCTGGCGATCCCGGCCGCGGAGCGCGCCGCCTTCCTCGAGGCGGCCCGCGCGGAACGAGCGGTGCATCGGCTGGCCCCACCTCCCTCGCCCCCGCCGCCGCCCCTGCCCGCCCCGCCAACTCCCGCGTCCCCGCCCCTGGTGCGGGGCTACCGTCTGCACGAGCGGATCGGCAGCGGCCCCCGGGGCGAGCTCTACCGCGCCACCCAGCCGGGGAGCGGGCGTGAGCTCGCGCTCAAGGTCATCTCCGCCGCCTACGCCGACCACCCGGCCTTCGTGCGCCACTTCGCGGTCGAGGCCCAGCGCATCGCGCGCCTCGAGCACCCCCACATCGTGCCGCTCGCCGACTACTGGCGCGAGCCCGGCGGCGCCTACCTGGTGCGGCCATACCTCCGCGATGGCGCCCTGCAGCCCGAGCGCGACGGGCCGTGGCCGCTGGAGCGCTGCGCCGCCCTGCTTGACCAGATCGGGCCGGCCCTCGCCCTGGCCCATCGCCAGGGCGTGGTGCACGGCAATCTCAAACCGAGCAATATCCTCACCTGCGGCTGGCGACGTGCCCCCCGGCGCCGTGAGATGCGGGTAGCTGCGCCCTTTGAGCGCACCGCGCGCTGAAGCGTACGGCCGAGGGCATCAGCCACCATAGCAGGTCGCTCCTCGGGCAGGGATCGTCGTGCTCCGGATTGTACCATCTTACTCCTTGACGAAGCCCCGTATGCTTGCGACAATGACATCATCCTCACCTGTTGCCCTACGCTGACCAACCTCGCACACGCGGCGCTGCCCTACCCATGGATCTCGCAGCGGGCGCGGTGATGCAGGGCGTTACGTTCAATGAGCAAGCGCAGGGCCCACTTCTAAAAGAGCAAGACACAGGAGAGACATGATGACCTCGAACGCTTCGCGCACGACCCGTGGCCGCGGCCGCCTGTATGAAAGTGTGGTGGACACGGTCGGCGAAACGCCCTGTATCCGGGTCAACAACCTTGCGCCAGAGCATGTTCGCATGTATGTCAAAGCGGAGTTCTTCAACCCGGCCGGCTCGGTCAAGGATCGCCTGGCGATCAGCATCATCGAAGAAGCGGAGCGCCGCGGCGACCTCAAACCTGGCCAGACCGTCGTCGAGGCCACGAGCGGCAATACCGGCATCGGCCTGGCCATGGTCTGCGCCGCGAAAGGCTACCCCCTCGTCGTCACTATGGCTGACAGTTTCTCTATCGAGCGGCGCAAGCTGATGCGCTTTCTTGGCGCCAGAGTGGTGCTGACGCCCCGCGCCGAAAAGGGCTTCGGCATGTATCAAAAGGCCAAGGAGCTGGCCGACGCCAATGGCTGGTTCCTGGCCCGGCAGTTCGAAACCGCCGACAACGCGACGGTGCACGAGAACACCACCGCCCGCGAGATCCTGGCTGATTTTGCCGGTGAGCGGTTGGACTACCTGGTCACCGGCTATGGCACCGGTGGCACGATCACGGGCGTCGGCCGGGTGCTGCGCCAGGAGCGCCCCGACACGAAGATTATCCTCAGCGAGCCCGCCAATGCCCAGCTTATCGGCAGCGGCATCGCGCAGGAGCGCGGCGCCGAATCTGCCCCCGGCGTCAGCCACCCCGCCTTTCAGCCACATCCGATCCAGGGCTGGACGCCGGACTTTATCCCGTATGTGCTGCAGGAAGCCATAGACCAGCACTATTTCGACGAATTGATCCCGGTGCCGGGGCCTGTCGGTATCGAGTGGTCAAAGAAGCTGGCGCAGAAGGAAGGCATTTTCACCGGAATCTCCGGCGGCGCCACCTTCGCGGTCGCCATGCAGGTCGCTGAGAAGGCTGCTCCAGGGTCAGTGATCCTGTGCATGCTGCCGGACACCGGCGAGCGCTACCTGTCCTCGCCCCTGTTCGAAGGGATCGTAGAGGGCATGACAGAGGAAGAGACGGCCTTGTCCCGCTCAACCCCGGGCTGCCAGATGCCGTCTCCCTAGTACTCCGTCCGAGCATTCTTGAAGGGTTGAGCGACATCGGCTATCCTGAGCGATAGACACGCAGGTCTGTCGCTCAGGAGCCAGCCGTGAACAAG
>JAAXUL010000530.1 GCA_013336035.1 Chloroflexales bacterium | reverse complement strand
GCACAGCCGCGCCGCGGGCCGCAGCCGGGCCAGAGCGGGCCGGCGCCAGGGCAGGCGCGGCGGGCTGCGCCTGTGTCACCAGGGCCTCGACCACGGCCAGCTCGAGGGGGAGGTGGCCGTAGGGGCTGGTGCGCAGCTGGTAGTCGAGCCCGCTGAAGATCTTGAGCCAGTGGAGCAGGCGCGGCACCTCGGCGCGGCGGGACCAGGCCTCCATCACGGCCAGCTCGTCCGCGCCGGCGTCGGCGAGGACATGGTCGCCGGAGGCGAGCAGCAGCAGCAAGGTCCGCAGGCGCTCGACCAGGTCACGCGTGAACTGGCGGATGTCGGCGCCCTGATCGGCCACGCCGGCCACCGCCCGCAGCGCCGCCCCCGCGTCGCCGTCCAGCAGCCCCTCGATCAGGGCGTAGACCTCGGCGGCGGCCGTCATGCCAAGCAGGCTGTGGACCTGGGCCAGCGTGATCGCGCCGCTGGTGAACGAGGCGAGCTGCTCGAGCACGCCCAGGGCGTCGCGCATACTGCCCGTGGCCGAGCGGGCGATCGCCTCGGGCACGCCATCCTCGAGCGACAGGGCCTCGGCATCGGCGATGCGGCGCAGGTGGGCCGCCGTGCTGGCGACCCCGTGCCGCGTGAAGGTGAAGCGCTGGCAGCGCGAGAGGATTGTCGCGGGGACCTTGTGCACCTCGGTGGTCGCGAGGATAAAGATAGCGTGGTCGGGGGGCTCCTCGAGCGTCTTCAGCAGGGCGTTGAAGGCCGCCGTCGAGAGCATATGGGTCTCGTCAATGATATAGACCTTCATACGCATCTCGGCGGGGCGGAACTGCACGCGCTCGATCAGCTCGCGGGCGTCCTCGACCGAGGTGTTCGAGGCGGCGTCCATCTCGATCACATCGACGGCGCGGCCCTCGGTGACGGTGACGCAGGCGACGCACTGGCCGCACGGACGGTGGGCCGGGTCGGCGGCGAGACAGTTGACAGCCTTCGCGAGCAGGCGGGCCATGCTCGTCTTGCCTACCCCACGGGGGCCGGTGAAGAGGTAGGCGTGGGCCACACGCTCCTCGACAATCGCGTTGCGCAGTGTCTGGACGACGTGCTCCTGGCCGACGAGCTCGTCGAAGGTCTGCGAGCGCCATTTGCGATAGAGCGATTGGGAAGCCATGGATCCCTCTGTGGTCGGTCGGGTGCCGTCATTATACCACGGGCTAGAACACCCGGTCGCCCATGCGGCCCGGCCCACAGCTTGTACGGCCGCAGGGCGTGTGGTAAAGTGCTGCTGTGCGTTTCGCCAGCCGCGCCCTTGGCGGTTGAGCATCTCGCGGCCCGTGGCAACCTGCCGCGAACCGTGACCCTGCCACCCTATGCACCAGAGTAGCCTTTTCTGGCCCCTGAGCCTGATCGCAGCCTTCGGCCTGCTGATTGTCATGCTTTTGCTGGGCGCTATGCCATCCCCGCTGGTCGCTCAGTCAGACGAGTGCGTCAGCAACTACCCCACACCGGGGCCCGAGCGCGAGGACTGCTACCGCACCGCCACCGCCAAGGCCGTGAAGATCAGCAATACGAACACGGCCTATGCGATATCGAAAAGCCCAGCCACCAATACGCCTGGGAGCAGCGCGCCGCAGGCGCCCACGTCTACGGCAACCCTGACCGCGACAGAGACGCTCACCGCGACGAGCACCGCCCAGCCGGCTACCGCCACCCTGGGCCCGACGAGCACGCCGACGGCGACGCGCCAGGTCGCCGCGATCAGTCCATCCCCGACCGCCACCAGCACCCTGGTCGACCGCGAGACGATCCTGTGCGCGCCCGGGCTCGCAGTGGCCCTCAGGGGCGAGGCCCGCCCAGACACCGCCCTGCTGGCCTACTTTAACGGCAGGCCAGTGGGCGGTGCTCTGAGCAGGTCCGACGGCGACTACCTCATCCTGCTGCGCGTCGGCGACGAGCGCCCCGGCATCTACCCCGTCGATCTGCGCGAGCGCCACAGCCGAGATCTTGTGCGCAGGCTGGCCTGCGAGGTCCCCGGCGCCACCCCCACCCCAACCCAGTCGCTCGTGCCGTAGGGCCCCTCACCTGGCGACGATGACCTTCTCGAGGGTCACGCTGTCGAGGAAGGCCTCGTCGACCACGACGCCGGTGCCTGGGGCCGTGGGCACGCTCAGGGTGCTCTCAGGGTTGAGCATAAAGGGGTTGGCGACCACATCACGCTGGAAGTAGCGGTCGCTCGCGCTGATATCGCCGGGCAGGCTGAAGTTAGGCAGGCTGGCAAGGGCCACGTTGGCCGCCCGGCCGATGCCGGTCTCGAGCATGCCGCCGCACCAGACAGGCACGCCGGCCTCGGCGGCCATGGCGTGGATGCGGCGGGCGGCCGTCAGGCCGCCGACACGGCTCGGCTTGATATTGATCACCCGGCACGCCTTCAGCTCGAGGGCCCAGCGGGCGTGGTCCGGCGAGACGATGCTCTCGTCGAGGCAGATCGGCGTCATCAGACGCCGCTGGAGCTTCGCGTGGTCGATGATATCGTCGTGGGCCAGGGGCTGCTCGATCAGCAGCAGGCCGAAGGCGTCGAGCCGGGCCAGGTGCTCGGCGTGGTCGAGGCTGTAGATACTGTTGGCATCGACCTGTAGCAGCAGGCCCGGCCAGGCCTCGCGCA
The DNA here is from genome assembly GCA_013336035.1 of Chloroflexales bacterium. Lineage (GTDB taxonomy): Bacteria > Chloroflexota > Chloroflexia > Chloroflexales > Chloroflexaceae > CAIWXH01. The sequence goes on along the minus strand of JAAXUL010000530.1, from coordinate 3,266 downwards.
CAGCCCGGGTGGGCTCCAGATCCCACCCCGGCTTGATCTTGAGCTTAACCCGCCGGTAGCCGGCCTCGACATAGCCGGCCACGACGCGCAGCAGACTGTCGATGTCGGGCTGCACGCCAACGCTCACGCCGACCTCAACCCGCTCGCGCGTGCCGCCGAGCATCTGGCTGAGGCTGCGGCCCTCGAGGCGCCCGAAGAGATCCCAGGCGGCGAACTCGAAGCCCGAGCGCGCGATACGGTTGCCGCGCACCCTCTCGAAGCGGGCGTCCACCTCTTCGGGGCGGCTCAGCTCGCCATCGAGGAGCATGGGCGCCAGGTACTCGCGGGCCATAGCCCACGCCGTCGACTGGGTCTCCTCGTTATACCAGGGGCCCATACCGACGGGCGCCTCGCCCCAGCCCTCGGCCCCCTCGGCGCTGAGACGCACGATCAGCGAGTGGTTGGCGTACTCGCGCCAGCCGCTGGTCTCGAAGGGCGCCACAAAGGGCAGCTCGATGCGGCGGATCTCAATCTGCTCTATCTTCATCGCGCTACCTGACCTCGATCAGCTCGACCTCGAAGATGAGGGTCGCCCCGGGGGGGATAACGTTGCCGGCGCCGCGCGTGCCGTAGGCCAGGCCAGGGGGAATGACGATCTGGCGCTTGCCGCCGACCCGCATGCCGGCGACGCCCTCGTCCCAGCCCTTGATCACCTCACCGCGGCCGAGGGTGAAGGTGAAGGGCTTCTGGCGGGCCATGGGCATGCTCGGGTCGCGCGAGGTGTCGAAGCGCTTGCCGTCGGTGAGCCAGCCCGTGTAGTGGACGGCGACAGGCTTGCCGGCAGTGGCCTCGGCGCCAGTGCCAACCTGGAGGTCGGCGTACTTGAGGCCGCTCGGCGTGGTCGTGTACTGGCTCTCCTCGAGCTGCGTGGGGGCCGCGGGCGCGCCGGGGCGGATCTCGACCAGCTCGACCTCGAAGGTGAGGGTGGCGTTGGGCGGGATGACCCCGCCGGCGCCGCGGGCGCCGTAGGCCAGGTTCGGCGGGACAATCAGCTTCGCCTTGCCGCCCTTGCGCATCATCGCGATGCCCTCGTCCCAGCCGGGGATAACTGCCCCGACGCCGAGGACGAACTGGATGGGGTCGCCGCGGGAGTAGGAACTGTCGAACTGGGTGCCGTCGTCAAGCGTGCCGCGGTAGTGGACATCGACAACATCGCCGGGCTTAGGCTTGTCGCCCGCGCCGGGCACGAGCTCGATGAATTGCAGGCCGCTAGGGGTGGTCACTGCTTGCTCCTGGCCGGCGGTGCCGGCGTCGGCGACGCCCGTGGGCGTCTGGGCGGGGCCGGGCACAGCCGGCGAGGGTTGGGCCGCTGGGGGCTGGGCGCCGCACGCCGCCAGCAGGGCGGCCGCAGCGGCGGCGAGCATAGGTCGGGCTCGGCGCATAGGGTCAGCTCCAGATCTGGGGAATGGCCGCCGGCAGTACGACCATTGTCAGAGGCAGGTACGAGCGGGCGACGGGCAGGTCGATCTCGAAGAGGCTCGGCCACCACTTCCCGGTGACCAGGAGCCGGTCGCCCGCGGCGTCGTAGGCGATGCCGTTGAGCACCTCGGGGTGGATGCTCGGGCCTGTGGGCAGCAGATCGCGCAGCCCGCTCAGGTCGAGGTAGGACCGCACCTGCCCCGTGGCCGGGTCGATGCGGGCGATCAGGTCGGTGGTGTAGATATTCGCGTAGATCTCGCCGTCGATAAACTCCAGCTCGTTGAGCTGCGCGATGGGCCCCTGGGAGTCGTGCACCGCGACCTGGCCCGTGACGGCAAGGACGCCGGTGCGGAAGGTCTCCTCGGGGTCCACAAAGTAGAGCGTGGCGGTGCCGTCGCTCATGATCAGCCGGCTGCCGTCATAGGCCAGGCCCCAGCCCTGGGTGGGCGCTGTCTGCCCGGCAGGCGGGTAGGTAAAGCGCCTCTGCGCGGCGAAGGTCGCGCGGTCGTAGATCAGGCCAAAGCCGCTCTGCCAGGTAAGCTGGAAGATCTGGTCGCCAACCACGGCGATGCCTTCGCCAAAGGCGGCCCGCTGGTCGCCGTCCGGCGGGGCGACCTCGACCAGGCTCACCTCGCGCCTGACCTGCCCGCTGGCGAGGGCGACCTCGCGCAGGGACGAGCTTTCCCAGTAGCCTGTGCCCTCGTACAGTGTGTCATCGCCGAGATAGACCAGACCCTGGGTATATGCGGCGGGGTCGTGGGGGTAGGTGGCGACGACACGGGGGGCGCTGACGGGCGCGCCGGCCAGGGCGGGCGGGCGGCTCACATAGGCCTGACTGCCGGCGGGGGGCATGGCGCCGCCCTGTGACGTCTGGCTGGGGGCGGGGGGTGGCGTGGCGGCCGGCGCCGGGTAGCCGCCCTGGGTCGGGGCAAGCAGCGGGTCCGGGTAGCCGCCCTGGGTCGGGGCAGCGCCAGGCGCGGGGTAGCCAGGGGCGGGGTAGATAGGCAGGGTCTCGCTGCTGGGGGCGGGCGTAACGGTGGCCGGCGGGCCCGCCGGGGCGCCGCATCCGGCGGCCAGGAGGGCGGCGAGCAGCAGCGCGGCGGGGCGAAAAAACGTCTGAGGGCGCATCAAAGGCAAATCCTTGGTGTGCGTTTATTCGGCCTATTGTACCCCAGCCCCCCCCAGACGGGCAACAGGAACGGGCAGGCTGGTTGACGGATTATCACCGCACGTAAGCGGAATACGCCATCTGGACGCAGGCTTGCGCGCTACCATGGCCCCAAAGCCGCCGCGTAGCCATAGGAGGCACGCAATGGAGACCTTGCAAGCAAGGGCCCGCCCTCCACGCGTCCCCGCCGAGCAAGAAGTTCGCTACTATATGCGCACCCCGGCGGTGACCATCAATATCGCCGCCCCGCTGAGCGACGCCCTGGCACTGATGCGCGAGCACGACGTGCGCCGCCTGCCGATCGTGATCGACACCGGCGAGCTGCGGGGCATTATCACCCAGGGCGACATCAGGGGCGCCGATGTCATGCGGATCGCCGGCCTCGACCCGCTCGACATCGCCCATGCTCTGCGTCACGTGAAGGTCTACGAGGTGATGACCGAGAACCCGATCGCGATCACCCCCGAGACGGGCCTCCGCGAGGCGGCCATGCTCATGATCGAGAATAAGGTCGGCGGCCTGCCCGTGATTGACGATCAGAACCGGGTGGTCGGAATTATCACTGAGAGCGACCTCTTCGAGACCCTCGTCCAGCAGCTCGACGCCCACACCCCGCAGGTGTGAGCGCTCACTGCACTTG
>JAAXUL010001366.1 GCA_013336035.1 Chloroflexales bacterium | reverse complement strand
CAGAGCGTCGCGCGTGCTGGCGAAGGCGATCGGCTGCCCGTCGAGCAGGATCTCGCCGGCGTCGGGCTGGTAGAAGCCTGTGATGATCTTGATCAGGGTGCTCTTGCCCGCGCCATTCTCGCCGAGCAGTGCGAGCACCTCCCCGGACCGTACCGCCAGCTGCACGTCTCGCAGGGCCTGGACGCCGCCGAACGACTTGCTCAGGTGACGCGCCTCGATAACGCTTGGCGCGTCGGCGCGCTGCGCTAGCACTGGAGCCGCATCGCTCATCGGGGACTCCTCTCTTCCGAAGCTGAGCTATGCAGAAATGAAACGTATTCGGTTATTTTGTGTTACGTTTGTGTTACTATACCATGGCTCGTTCATATGTCAAGAGGTTCGCCGAGGAATGATTTCGTTTTGATTTCGAAACCTCGCGCCGGCCCGCTGCTCACGCGGCTCAACCGCGACAGGCCGCGGGCATGATCGCGCAATAGAGCCTGCTGGGCGCGGGGCCCGTAGGCACCCTCGACCCGAGGGCACAGACTACCGTCGTGTGAGCGCTGCCATCACGGCGCACACGTCGGAAACGAAACTGTATAAATTAAGGTTGTTGCGATTGAGCCAGCATAGCACGGGAATAGTGTGATGTCAAGCCGTTCGCAACAAAAACGCGACAATTTACTTTCGTTTTATTGAAATGGCGACAAAAATCTGTTATACTTCATCAGGCGAGTTGATCAGACGTGGCAGCGAGCGGGCCAGGGGTACAGGGGATGACGACGATGGTACAGATCGATCACGCACTGTCGCCCGAGCGACGCCGCGAGCAGATTGCCGGGTACCTCAGCTCATACGACCGCGCCTCCGTCGGCGAGCTCAGCCAGGCCCTCGGCGTCTCCGAGGTCACCATCCGCAAAGACCTGGACGCGCTAGAGTCGCAGGGCATGCTGGTGCGTGTGCACGGGGGCGCGATGGCCTCGGGCCGCGGGCGGCTCGAGCTGTACTTCGCTACCCGCGAGCAGGAGCACCTGGAAGAGAAGCGCCGCATCGCGCAGGCTGCCGCGCGCCTGGTGCACTCCGGCCAGCGTATCTTCCTCGATGGCAGCACGACGGCGCTGCAGGTCGCGCGGCTGTTGAAGGACCGCGAGGACCTGACGGTCGTGACCAATGGGCTCTATACCGCTTTGGAGCTGAACTTCAGTGCCGCGGTCACGACAATTGTGGTGGGCGGGACCATGCGCCATCGCTCGAGCTCTCTGGTCGGCAGCCTGAGCGTCGACCTGCTACAGCGGTTGCGCGTCGACATCGGCTTCTTTGGCGCCCGGGCCGTTACGGCCGACGGCCTGATGGAGGCCGACCTCGATGAGGTCCAGCTGAAGCAGCGCCTTGTGCAGGTCTCGGCCCTCACGGTTGGAATCGTAGACTCTAGCAAGTTCGGTACCACGGCCTTCAGCGTGTTCGCGCTGCCGCACGAGCTCGACCGTGTCATCACCGACGCGGGGGCGCCGCCGGCGATCGTGGAGGCGCTACGCGCACAGGAGATCGCCGTCGACCTGGTGTGAGGGCCTACTCGGCCAGGGGCCGCGCGAACTGCGCGTCATCGAGCAGTCCGCCGCGGGTCCACACGCACGCGCGCTCGGTGGCGACCAGGTCGGCGATGGACGAGAAGCGCATCGTCCCGGTGTGCTGCGTGACCGTCGCATCGACCACACCGGCGGCATCGCAGAGGGCCTGCAGCCGCTCCGCATCGCCAAGCACGAAGGGCGCGCGGAAAGCGTCCGCGTGTATAATAGAAGCTCACGCGATGTCCCGCCGGGGGGCGTGGCCGCAGCGCCACGGCGGCACCCTGCCCAGCGGAAACGGAGGATGCAGTCCATGTCCGGTGGAACGACGGCCCACGCCTCACCGCGCGGGCTGCGGCGTCGCGCCCTGCGCCACGGCGAGGAGCCAGCGCGATGACCGCCGTTGGCGAGCTGGCCCTCACTGCGCCACCCCCGCCTGGCCCGGCCCAGGCCCAGGCCCTGCTGCGGCGCTATGGCTGGAACACGATGGCCTGCCAGATCTTGACCCCCGGGATCGCCCACTGGTTCGCGCCCGCGGGCGACGCGGTGGTGGGCTATGTGGCGGCCGGACGGACCTGGGTGGCCGCCGGCGCGCCGGTCTGTCCGCCGGCGCATCTGGCCGACACCGCGGCGGCCTTCGAGACTGCGGCGGCCCGGCGCGGGCGGCGGGCCTGCTACTTCGGTGCCCAGGATCGGCTCGTC
>JAAXUL010001365.1 GCA_013336035.1 Chloroflexales bacterium | reverse complement strand
GCCTCGGCGGCCAGGGCCTGGCCGTCGAGCACACCAGCCTGCGCGTGATGGAGCTGCGCGCCCTCGAGGCGGCCGTGCCCGGCCTACAGACCGTCGACGCCACCGGCCTGATGGCCGAGCTGCGCATGGCCAAGGACGGCCAGGAGCTGGCGGCGATCGAGCAGGCGGTGCGCATCGTCGAGCTGGCCCTGGGGCGCACGATCGCGCGGATCCGCGCCGGCATGACCGAGCGCGAGCTGTCGCGCGCCTGCGCCGACGCGATCGTGGCCGCCGGGGCCGACGGCGAGAGCTTCGAGAACATCATCGCCTCGGGCCCCAACGGCGCCAACCCGCACCACAGCAACAGCGACCGGGCCTTCCAGGCGGGCGACCTGATCATCATCGACTGCGGCGCCCGCTACGGCGGCTACATCTCGGACATCACGCGCACCGTCGCCCTGGGCGAGCCGCCCGACGAGGCGCGGCGCGTCTACGATCTGGTGCTGCGGGCCAACGAGGCCGGCCGGGCGGCGGCCCGCCCCGAGGCCACGGGGAGCGCGATCGACGCGGCGGCGCGCGGGGTGATCGAGGCCGCCGGCTACGGCCAGCACTTCATGCACCGCACCGGCCACGGCTTCGGCCTCGAGGCCCACGAGCTGCCCAACATCGTCGCCGGCAGCGACGAGCCCCTGGCCCCCGGCACCACCTTCACCGTCGAGCCCGGCATCTACGTGCCCGGCGTCGTCGGCGTGCGCATCGAGGACGATCTGGTGATCACCCCCGACGGCGCCCGCAGCCTGACCACGTACGCGCGCGAGCTGATCATTATTCCGGCCTGATGGGCAGCGCCTCTGGCAGGGTCTCAGGGAGGGCCTCGGCCCTCCCTAAATGATTCTAGAGGATCTGGCTGAGAAACAGCTTGGTCCGGTCCTGGCGGGGGGCGCTAAAGATCTGGGCGGGGGTGCCCTCCTCGACGACCTGGCCCTTATCCATAAAGACCATGCGGTTGGCCACCTCGCGGGCGAAGCCCATCTCGTGGGTGACGCAGAGCATCGTGATGCCGGAGCCGGCCAGCTCCTTCATAACGTCGAGCACCTCCTTGATCATCTCGGGGTCGAGGGCCGAGGTGGGCTCATCGAAGAGCAGGATGCGCGGGTCCATCGCCAGGGCGCGGGCGATCGCGACGCGCTGCTGCTGGCCGCCCGAGAGCTGGCCGGGGAACTTGCGGGCCTGCTCCTGGATGCCGACGCGATCGAGCAGCTCGAGCGCGCGGGCCTCGCTCTCCCGGCGGGTCTTCTTACGCACCCAGATCTGGGCCAGGGTCACATTCTCGAGCACGGTCAGGTGCGGGAAGAGGTTAAACTGCTGGAAGACCATGCCCGTCTCGCGGCGGATGGCGTCGATATTGCGGATATCATTGCTCATCTCGATGCCATCGACGACGATGCGGCCCTCCTGGTGCTCCTCGAGGCGATTGATCGTGCGGATGAAGGTGCTCTTGCCGCTGCCCGAGGGGCCAAAGATCACGATCACCTCGCCCCGCTTGACCCGCAGGTTCACATCGCGCAGGGCGTGGAACTCGCCGTACCACTTATTGACATTCTCGCAGACGATAATATCATCGCTGGCGGCCCGGTGCTCGCTCATGGCTAGTGCTTCCCAATATTGAGGTTATGCTCGATCTGGCGGGCGCTGCGCGACATCGTGAAGCTGAAGACCCAGTAGATCACCGCGACAAAGAGCAGGGTCTCGCGCCAGACGCCGCCGGGGACGCCGAGCCACTGGGTCTGGCCGGCGACGCTCTGGGCGGCGCCGAGCAGGTCGGCGAGGCCGACGATCACCACCAGCGAGGTGTCCTTGAACAGGCTGATGAACTGGCCGACCAGCACGGGGATGACGGCGCGCAGGGCCTGGGGCAGCGTGATCAGCAGGGTGGTCTGCACGACATTGAGGCCGAGGGCGCGGGCGGCCTCGCCCTGGCCCTTGGGGATGGCCTGCAGGCCGCCGCGCACATTCTCGGCCAGGTAGGCCGCGCTGAAGAGCGTCACGGCCACGGTGGCGCGCACGAGCTGGTCGACGTTCTCGCCGCCGGGCAGGAAGAGGGGCAGCATCAGCGAGGCCATATAGAGCACCGTCACCAGCGGCACGCCGCGGATCAGCTCGATGTAGGCGATGCAGAACCACTTGACCACGGGCAGGTCGCTGCGCCGGCCGAGGGCGAGCAGGATACCGAGGGGGAAGGAGAGCACAATCCCGCTGACCGAGAGC
>JAAXUL010001364.1 GCA_013336035.1 Chloroflexales bacterium | reverse complement strand
TCGAGGGGAACGTCGCGCGCCTGGTCGTCTACGGCGGGTTCACCGACCCGCTCGCACCGATTCTGGCCGAGATTGACCGCGAGGCCCAGGCCGCCGCGGCTGAGATGCGGCGCCTGGAGTCGCTCGACGAGACCGCGCAGAACTCCGACAGGGAGTCGGCGTGGTACGAGGCCAGGGGGCGCCACGAGGCTCTGAACAGGGTCTTGAGCCTCCTCACCGGCTACACGAAGATCGAGACGCCCACCCCGCCCGAGATCCTGGTTGGCATCGACCACCCCGACGGCGAGGCCCGCGTCCTGGCCGCCACAACCGATGTGGTAGCCCATTTCCACTACAACCGGGACGGCAGCACTGACCGGGAGCCCACTCAGGGCAACCCCGGTGGCTTCGCCACGCTGCTGGCCGAGTGTCAAAGCAGCTAACCCAATAGCCCCCACCACCCCGCCTGGCGCGGCAAACCCCCGCTGCCAGGGCGGGAGCGCTGCGCCAGCGGGCAGGAGCCCGCCGTGAACATTGAATATCGCCTGCGGCGAGGCGGTCACACTCCGTGATCTGGACGTCGCGCTCGCCTGTGGGCAGCGCGATTTCCTGCTCAGCGTGGGCACCCCCTCGGCCCGGCACCTCCGCACCATGAAGGGCGTTGGCGTCGTGCTCGACAGCGCCGCGTGGCCGATCAACAACCCTCACCGCCCGCCGTTTGAGGCGTGGTGGCAGGAGCTGCGCCGCTGGCGCGAGGGGCCGGGAGACTTCGGCAACCTCGCCTACGCCATCGCCTACGACACGATCAACAACCCCCAGCAAACCGCTCGGGACTACGCAGCCACATGCGGCCGAATCTTCGAGCGTGCCCCCGACCAGCCCATCGTTCCCGTGCTCGGCTTTGGGCAGTCGCCCGAAACCCTGGCCTGGGACGTTGAGGTCGGTTGGGAAGGGATGCGCCCCGATCTCGTGGACAGCGACGGCACCTTTGAACGCCCTCTGATCGCCCTGGGCGGCCTGGTCCCACAGCGCGGGAGTAAGGAGGCCCGGGTGTGGGTGGAGCGTGTGGCCGACGTGCTCGCCGACCTGATCGACGACGGCTGGGAGGAGGACGCCCTCGGCGTCCACATCCTGGGCTCGACACTCCAGACGTATATCCAGCCCCTTGCGGCGACTGGAATCACCGTTCGCTGTGACACATCCACCCCCGCCCAGCAGGCCCGCGTGGGCGATATGGCCCTGAAATGGGGCTACACCGACCGCTATGGGCTCCCGCTGCCACTCCTACGCCGCTCCCGCTTCGCGCGCCTGGCCTTCTGGCTCTGCCGTGAGCGCGACCGACTCGGCCTGCCCTGGCAGTCCCCCGATCACGCCTGGCTTGAGGAGTTGCCTGGGCTCACGCCCATCGTGCTCCACCACCAGCACGACTTGTTCGACATGCCCCACACTTCCGCTGTCACACGGCCCAGGCCTAGCCCTCGGACCTTGTTCGTCTAGCCAGCCATTTCTTCTACCTGAAAGCGAGAGCCCAACATGGCCACCATCATCATCCCCTCGCCCAAGACGGTCGCTACCTGCGTCAACAACGCCGCCCGGATTGGCCCGCACCTGGGCGAGCTGTTGGCCTTTTAGGCCGGCGCGAAGCGCTATCGCTCGCTACTGCGTGCCATTTCTACCCAACGACGCCGAGGTCAGCAGGACACTACAGGACGCCGGGATAGCGATCATCCCCGGTATCCGGCTCGAAGACGCCGTCGAGACGGCCATGTGGGCGCACGCTGCCCCGCCGGTCATCTTCGAAGGCTACGTCCGGCGGGTCTACGCCGAGGGCCGGGTCTATGGTTGTACCCACGCGGCGCCCCTAGCATGGTCGGAGACGATCACCTGGGAGGACGAGCCTAGCCTCGTCCCGGCGCCTGCGACGCCCGCGAGGATGCCCCCGGCGTCCCTGGCGTGGTCCGAGCAAATTACCTGGGACGAAGACGAAGCCCCGCCCACCCCGGCGGTCACCGCCGGCGATGAGATCGTGGCCGACTTCGATCGCGCCCTCTCACAGCTGAGTATGCTGTAGGTAGGCACTAGGCGACCAGCAGGCTAACCGCACCCGCCGGCAGGGGTGAGCCACCTCGGCCATCCACCTCCCCGACGACCCCGATCGGTGCCGGTACCTCGTGTGCCGGCCCTTCGACCTTCTCGTCCTGGACTACGACGTGGTCCACGACGAGAGGCCGGAATGCCCGCTCTGTGTCTCCATTTGTGGCTTTGGGG
>JAAXUL010000529.1 GCA_013336035.1 Chloroflexales bacterium | reverse complement strand
GGCCTCCGTCCGAGCTACTCTGCCGGGTTGCGAGACGTCTTTTTTCGGGGAGGGCCTAGCCCTCCCCAAGCCCCTCTCAATCCGTCAAAACAACTCGGACGCTGTACTAGGCGCGCCCGGCGCCGTCACCGCCACTCTGGAGCCGGTCGCGCCGTCTGGCGGCGGGCGGCCGTGATGCCGTGCCCGCCGACAGCTCCGGCACGGGCCAGCGCGGCGTGGCGACCAACGTCCACCGAGCAGCTCGCGCTGCTTCGGGCGCGCTTGAAGTCAAGGGGTCGCCCCGCCCGAGCGGGCGCTCGTGTAGTCGGCGAGCGCGGCGGCAACGGCTACGGCCTGCCGGGGCAGGCCGGTGTCAACCAGTGTCGGGCCCTGCGTCGCGTCCGCGATCAGGCCAGTGGGTTTGTCCATCACGCATAATCGGCAAGAGGAGCACGACGACATCCTTATTCAGCTTCATCGAGTCGGCCCTCTCATTCAGCTTGTCACCTCGCCCAGGTCGAGGAGTACGTTGCCGGCCGTGACCCGTCTCTCCGTCTCTAGGCTCCTTGACATGGTAGAGCATTTACTCTATCCTTCACCGGAATTGCCCTACTTTAAATTGGAGATGTTAGATGAAGACGCCTGAGCGGATCCTGGCGACCGCCCTCCGTCTGTTCAACGAGCAGGGCACCGCCGCCGTCTCGACCAACCATATCGCCGACGCCCTCGGCATAAGCCCCGGCAACCTCTACTACTACTTCCGCAACAAGGAGGAGATCATCAGGGCGCTCTTCGAGCAGCAGTTTGCACGCGCGGATGTGCTCTACAGCCTGCCCGACGATCAGCCGCCGACCCTGGCCGACATCCAGCGGCTGGTGCGGGCAACCTTTGCGATGAGCTGGCACTACCGCTTCATCTACCGCGAGCTGATCGCCTTACTCCGCCGCGACGATCAGCTGCAGCGCCGCTGGGTGGAGGTGCGCACCCGCGGCTTCACGGGCTTCCGTGAGCTAGTGGATCAGTTTGTCGCCGCGGGAGTGCTACGTGCCCCCAGCACCCCCGCAGCCGTCCAGCACCTGGCGGAGCTCTGCTGGCTGATAAGCGAGTTCTGGCTGGCGAGCGTCGAGGTCAGCGGACAGGCGGTTGACGACACCCAGATAGAGCACGGCGTCGCCCTGATGCTTCAAGTCCTCGAGCCATCTCTCATCTCCCCCGCTTCGTAAGCCCCCTGCGCCCCACCCCCCGCCGCCATCCTTGCCAGGGCCGGCCAAAAGTCGCCCTTGACGCGGCTGCGCGAGCAGTCCGATCGCCGCATGTGAATAGCGCGGCTCAAGCGTCGTACGCAGGCCGGCGGCAAGGCCGGGGCGAGCCCCAGGAGCTGCTCGCGGAGCGGCGGCGTCTGGGGGCCACGGGGCTCGGGCGCGGTTGGCGCCGGTAGCTGGCTCGTGCTTACGCGGTTACTCCTTACGTGCTGAGCGCGCCCAGCACACGGGTGGCGGGGCGCGCGTCAGTGCGGTTGGTCAGCAAAGGGGCGAGCCGGCTGTCGAGGGCCACGAGCATCTGGCAGCCCATGGCGCGAAAGGTCAGCGTGTGCATCGGAGGCCTCCGCTCATGACTCTGCTACAGATGTGTCCCCGACGCGCGCACGGGTACCCCGCCGGACAACCGCGTAGCGCGTCCGACAGGGTGCTGAAGATCGCCAGGGGGCTGCGCGCCAACAGCGAGATCGCCGCGTTCACCGTGGCCCGCGCCGCAATGTCCTGCGCCGTCAGCGCAGCGAGGCTCTCCTCGATGCGGCTACGTCAGTCAAGGACGCTGTCGAGGCCACGGCGCAGCCCGACAAAGGAATGGACCTTGTTGCAGCAGAGGGAGCACCGGATCGCGTGCCACTCTACCGAGCTGCCATCCGAGCATGTCGCCCGGTAGGTTTCGAGCGCGCCCTGAGGGTAGACGCCCACAGCCTGAGCGGGCCGGCCCTTGCACCGATCGCCAGATCATTCAGCGCGAGCTGCCGCATTGGCGCCCAGCCCACGAGGGTGAGCGCGTTGGCGTTCAGAGCCAGGCTCGTCCGGCCTACAGCTCGGCGTCTTCGGGCGTGATGACCAGCCCGAGCAGCCGGGCGAACTCCACAGCCTGAGCCGGCGAGACGACCGCCCCCTGGAGCTCGCGCAGACCGACCTGCAGGCCGGTCACCGTTGAGCCACGCAGGTCGGCGCCGCGCAGGGTCGCGTCGCGGAAGTCGGCGCTGCTCAGGTCGCAGTCGCGAAAGACCACCCCGGTGAGATCCGAGCCGACAAATGAGGCCGCGCGCAACGAACAGCGCTCGAAGCGTACCGCGCGGAGGGTCGCGTTCCAGCAGCGGAGCGCCTCGCCGTTGCTGCGCTGGACAAGCACATCGTCGAGGCGGGCGTTGAGAAGCGCAGCGCCCAGCAGTCGGCATCCGAGGAGGGCCACCCGCCGCAGCTGCGCGCGGGTCAAGGTCGCGCCGGCGAGGTCGCAGGTGTCGAGCTGGACATCAGTGAGCTGGGCGAGATTCAGCTCGACCTGGGTGAAGCGCACGCGGCGGCACAGGGTCTGCTCGAGCAGAATGTCGGCGGCGTGCGACCCCGACAGGTCGGCGTCCAGGATCGTGACGCCGCTGTAGCTGGCATTGTCGTTGAGCGCGACCGGCTCAGACGCCCGAGCCAGCGCGGGGAGAAGCTGCGGCGGTTGGAGGCCGTGCGCGGTCGTCGCTCGTTTGCGCGGCATGGGTCGGATCTCCTTGTAGCTCGGCAGGTGCCGATGGCTCAGTGTACCAGCTCGGGCCGACGGTCAGATCGCCGGAGCTCTGCTCGTACGACCAGGCGCGTTTCGCGGCCTACTTCTCGAATGGCAAGGTCTTCGCCTCCGCCCGCGGGCTGCTAGCGCTGGCATAGACGTTGCTTAGTAGGCTATGGGCCTTTTATTGCCTGGCGACGCAGGCATGAGTGAACAGGAGCGTGTCCAATGACTGAGCGCGAGTATGATGGTGAGCGCGGCGACGCCAAGCCCGTACAGCGCGAGGTGCACCGCGAGCGATCCGTTGATGAACCGGTCGATGGGCCGACCGACGTGCGTCGCGAGGTATCACACGAGCGCGTGGCGGGGCCCGAGGGCACCTATGAGACACGGCGCGAACATGTCGTGGTGCCCAGCACAGCCGACCGCCAGGCGGCGACCGCGCGGCGCATCCAGCAGGTGATCGCGTTTGTCATCGGCACCATCGTGGTGCTGCTGGGCATCCGCTTTGTGCTTCTCCTGCTTGGGGCAAATCAGGTGAGCCCCTTCGTCCAGCTGATCTACGGCCTGACGCAGCCGCTCACCGCTCCATTTCAGGGTATGTTTGGCGAGCCGACCCTGGGGGCGTCGGTGATCGAATGGACCTCGCTGGTCGCGATTATCTGTTACAGCCTGCTTGGCTATGGGCTCCATCGCCTGGTGGATATGATCTATAAGCCCGTGCGGGTGGGGGCGGCCGATGAGGATAGCGCCACCAGCTCGCGCCTCTAGCATCTATTCCGTCAGCAGCGGCTCTGACGTGAATAGGTTCAGCCCGAGCTGGTCGGCGAGGAAACGGGCGACCCGCGAAGGCCGACAACCCCTCCTGTTCCACCTCTTCGCCGAGGGCAAGGCGGTCTGGTTCACGGCGCTCGCGTGGTGCTCTTCGTGCTGCCCATGGCGATGCGGATGGAACGGCGCGTAGTGAGCATCGTCAGGATGTCAGGGTGGGCGACGTGCGCGGTACGAGGGTGCGCGCGGGCATGGCTCCCGAACCCTTCTCAAGGCCAAACATCACCCCCCGCACAAAGGCGCGATGCCGCTCCGCTCCAACGATAGGTTTGAAGCCCTCGGCCGCAGGGCCACCCAGGGTTAAGAGGTTCTCCACATAGGCCTCGAGGCCCTCGCGCACCGCCGCCTCCTCGGCGGCTGGCACGGGCCGGGCCTGCGCGAGCAGCGCCAGGTAGGTGCAAAGGTATCCGTCCAGCGCGCTGAGCAAGGCCTGGTCCTGTCGCCAGTTGGTCGCGCCGATCACGCTGGAGTCAAGCAAGAAGGGCCGCTCCCATTCCGCGGGCAGTCTCGTTCGGAGCGAGGCCAGCTGGTCGCGCCAGAGGCGCAGGTGGGCGGCATCGAGCTCCGCCACCGCCCGCTGAGCGGCAGTCGGCGCGATCAGTTCAATGGCGGCGAGCCGCACCGGTCCGGCGCAGACGAGGTCCAGCGAGAGGAGCGGGAAGGCATAGGCGTTTGCAGGGCAGATGAGGAGCGTGGCGACGCGCATCAGACCGAGCGCGCGCAGATCGAGCGTGGTGACCCGCGCGCGGGCGTCGGCGTGGTAGACCCGCGTCGTGGCCTGGACGAGCTTGAGGGTGCGCCAGGGGCGCATGGTGCGAAAGGCCTCCGGGATGGCCTCCTCGCGGAGCGTAAAATGCGCCCCGATCCGCGCCCGGCTGCTCGCCTCGAACTGTCTGAGCATACGCGCCTGGGCGGCGAGCATCCAGGCCAGGCCAGCGCCCAGCCCAGCGGCGGCGAGCATCCAGGCCAGGCGAGGCCCCGCTCCCGCTATGGGCTCAGGGCGCCCGAGGGCGGAGAGGGCCTGGTGCTCTCCCCGTCGCGCAGCACGCTCGGGGGCCGGCGATGTGACGCGCTCGTGTGACGTGTGCATAGGGGGCTCCTGTTCGGCTCAGGCCAGGGGAGCAACCCCTACGTTGGGCGCGCCCCTGGCGTCATCGGGGTGGGCCGCCCCCCCCGCCTAGCGGCCTGCTCGTGGGCAGCCCGCTCGACCATCGCGTCGTAGAGCCGGCGGTGGCCGATCAGCGGGGCGGTCATATCGGGGGTCGTGCAGGCGAACTCCAGGAACTTCAGGAACGCGCGGAAGTTGGCGTTGAACGGCCCGATGGCTGTCGCGCCGATGCGCAGCGTGGCCAGCGGCAGGTGGCGGATCTTCGGCGGCAGCCCAAGCGCCTGAAACGCCATTCGGGCGATCTCCTCGCGCGTGAAGACCTCGGGGCCGCCCACCGAGCGGATCCAGTTGTTCGGCAGCCCTGTGGCGAGGGTGCGCACCACCTCCTCGCCGAAGTCGAGCCCGTGCAGCGGATTGATGCGCACATGCGGGTCGCCCGGCAGGTAGATCACGCCCCGCTCGCAGATCGAGGGGATAAAGTGCAGTATATCGTTGAAGAATCCGGTCGGCCGAAAGATCAGATAGCGCAGGCCCGACTCCTGGATGGCCCGCACTACGGCCTCGCGGGCCTGCGCCACCTCGCTAAGCCGCGCCATCTCGCGGCCGCGGAGCACGCTGACGAAGACGACCGTGCCGACGCCGGCCCGCCGCGCCTCCTCCAGCAGGGCCAGGTTGCCCCGGTGGTCAACATCCCAGAGCGACGGCCGTCGGTTGATGATGTACATCCCGATCGACGAGAAGAGCACATCGGCGCCAGCGCACAGCCCGCGCAGGGTCTCGGGCTGCGTGACCTCGCCGACGAACGGCTCGACGGCGCCCTTGAGGTCGCCCGGGAGGCGGCTCTGGTCGCGGGTGAGCGCCCGCACCCTGAGGCCGGCGCTCGCACAGGCGCGCGCGACATTGCTCCCGATATAGCCCGTCGCACCCGCAACCACGATGCGCTGTGTCATAGAACCCTCCTTACTGCCCGGCCGGTGCAAGTGAGGCCCGCGCAGCGCGCCCAACGCGCAGGTGCTGCGCACACGCCAGGGCGGTGGCCAGCAGCAGAATCTCGACCGCATTCGTCACCAGACAGATCGTGTCGGGCCCCTAGGGCGACGGCCGCCCCGCTCGCTACCAGCGTAACCAGAGCTGCCCAGGCCAGCCAGGGCCAAGCGCGGGCACGCCAGATCGCGGCGCCGGCGGCCAGAGCGGGCGAGCAGCAGTTAGGGCCACGTCAAAGTCCCTACCGCGCCCGAACCTCACCCCCCCGG
>JAAXUL010001363.1 GCA_013336035.1 Chloroflexales bacterium | reverse complement strand
GGCGCCGCGGGCCAGGCGCCCACGGTGATCGACCTGGCCCGCGCGCGGGTCGAGCGCTACCCCCACCCGGCCGCCCTGCCCCAGGTCACCCCCGCCCCGATCGAGGCCGATCTTGCCCGGCGCGACTTTAGCGTGAACGCGATGGCGCTGGAGCTATGCCTGTCGGGCGGCGGGCTGCGCGCCGGCAGGCTGCTCGACCGCTTTGGTGGCCAGGAGGACCTGGCGGCGGGCCGGCTGCGTCTGCTGCACCCGGCGAGCCTGCGCGATGACCCGACCCGTATGCTGCGCGGTGTTAGGATCGCCGCCCGGCTGGGTATGGCGCCGGAGCCCGCCTCGCGCGCCCAGATCGCCGCGGCTCTGGCCGCGGGCTACCTGGCTCTGCTGACGCCCGAGCGGGTGCTCGCCGAGCTCTGCCTCGCCCTCGAAGAGCCCAGGCCCGACGCGGCCCTGCGCCTCGCCGATAGCTGGGGCCTCACGCCCCAGATCCTCCCGGGGCTGGCCTGGGGCGAGCCTCTCGCGGCGCGCTGCGACCGGCTGGCCGCCAGCCAGGGTGGGCTGGCAGGCGGCCCGTCGGTCTGGGCTGGCCTGCGGCTCCACGATCTCGCCGAGGCCGCCCTCGCGGCGCTGGCGGCCCGCTACCCTCTGCCGGGCGAGGCGGCGGCCCTGCTGCGGGCGCTGGCCCCGCTGCGGGCGGTGGCGCCGAGGCTTGCCGGGCAGCCTGACAGCGCCCTTGATCGACTTCTGCGCCCCTTCAGCGTGGCGGCCATCTCTGTGCTACACTATGCCGAACTGCCGGCCGCCGCCGCCCGCTACCTGCGCGCCCTGCGCCCGTCTCGCCCGCCCCTCGACGGCAACGATCTGCGACGCCTCGGCGTGGCGCCCGGGCCGGCTATGGGCCGCCTGCTCGATGAGCTGCGGGCCGCCACCCTCGACGGCGCCGTCACCACCCGCGTCGAGGCCGAGGCCTGGGTGCGCGAGAGGCTGCGCCAGCCCTCGTAGGCCGAGCGGCAATCCCTATGCAGAGGAGACCCCAATGGACGAGACGCTGCAGATGCTCAAGGAGCTGGCCGAGGCGCCCGGCGTGTCCGGCCAGGAGGAGGCCGTGCGCCGGGTGATGCGCCGGCACCTTGAGCCCCTCGGCGAGATCCTCACCGATAATCTGGGCAGCGTGATCGCCCGCAAAGAGGGTCCCGCCGGCGGGCCAAAGCTTATGATCGCCGGCCACCTCGACGAGATCGGCTTTATGGTCACCCGCGTCACCGACGAGGGCTACCTGAAGTTTCAGACCCTCGGCGGCTGGTGGGAGCAGGTGATGCTCGCCCATAGGGTCGAGGTCTACACGCGCCAGGGGCCGGTGATCGGCGTTATCGGCTCGAAGCCACCCCACATCCTCGACTCGAACGAGCGCAACAAGGTCGTCGATAGGAAGACGATGTTTATCGATATCGGGGCCGCCTCGAAGGCCGAGGCCGAGGGCTGGGGCGTGCGCCCCGGCGACCCCGTAGTGCCCGTAGGCCCCTTCGCCCAGATGCGCAACCCCGATCTGCTGATGTCAAAGGCCTGGGATAATCGCTTCGGCTGCGCCCTCGCGATCGAGACCCTGCGCCGCCTGCGCGGCCAGCAGCACCCTAACACGGTCTACGCCGTCGGCACTGTCCAGGAGGAGGTCGGCCTGCGGGGCGCGATGACAACGACCAACGTCATCCAGCCCGACATCGGCATCGCCCTCGACACGGGGATCGCCGGCGATATGCCCGGGGTGGGCGTCGACGAGGCGGCCGGCAAGCTTGGCGGCGGCCCCGTGATCCTGCTCTACGATGGCTCGATGATCGCCCACACCGGCCTGCGCAACCTGGTGATCGATGTCGCCGAGGCCGAGGGCCTGCCCCTGCAGTTCGATAAGATGCCCGGCGGCGGCACCGACGGCGGCCGCATGCACCTCTTCGGCGCCGGCGTGCCGACGGTGGTCCTCGGGGTGGCCGTGCGCTACATCCACACCCACACGGCGATTATGCACCGCCGCGACTTTGACCAGGCCGCGCAGCTGCTGGTCGCCCTCGTCAGCCGCCTCGACGCCGAGACTGTAGCCCGGCTGAAGAGTTAAGTACCTATGTTCCTGCTGCCCGTTGTGGTGATCGCCGCGCTCGCCTTCTTCGTCCAGGGCTTCACCGGGTTTGGGGCAGCCCTGATCCTGACCCCGCTCCTGGCCCTCTTCCTCGACCTGCGGGTCGCCGTGGTCGCCTCGGCGCTCGTG
>JAAXUL010000528.1 GCA_013336035.1 Chloroflexales bacterium | reverse complement strand
CCAGCCCTGGCCAAGGCCGGCGCGGGTGGCCCAGTCGCCGAAGGCCTCGCCGTCGGCGCGCTCGGCGCGCCAGCGCGCCAGCAGGTCGCCAAGCATAGCCGGCAGGTCGGCGGAGCGCACCCCGGCCTGGTAGAGCCTGGCCAGGCGCGTGCCCGCGGGGCTGCCGCCCACATAGACATTGTAGAGGCCCAGGCTGCGCCCGATCAGCCCGATCTCGGCGCTGGGCGGGCGCGAGCAGCTGTTCGGGCAGCCGCTCAGCCTAATCGTCACCCGCTCGCCGGCCAGGCCGCGCTGCTCCAGCTCGCCCAGCAGCTCGGGCAGGTAGCGCTCGGCCTCGGCCACCGCCAGCCCGCAGGTGGGCAGGGCCGGGCAGGCCATAGCGTGCCGCCGCAGGGTCGTCAGCCCGGCCTCGCCCTCGGCGGTGGACAGGCCGTACTCGGCGATCAGGGTCTCGACCCGCGAGCGGTCGGCGGGCGTAATGCGGGCCAGCACGATATTCTGCTGGGCCGTCAGGCGCACCTCGGCGCCCGTCTGCGCGACGATCGCGCGCAGCCCCGAGCGCACGCGCCGCTCGCCCTCGTCCTTCACCCGCCCGCTCGCCACCCAGACGCCGACCAGCCAGTCGCCGTCGGCCTGCGCGTGCCAGCCCAGGTGGTCGTGGGCGGCGGCGGGGCCAACCTCGGCCGGGCCACCCAGGGCCCAGCCCAGGCGCCGGGCCAGCTCGGCGCGCAGCCAATCCACGCCGCGGTCCTCGAGCAGATACTTCAGGCGGGCGTGTCTGCGGTTGGCGCGGTCGCCCTCGTCGCGATAGATCGCGCTCGCGGCCTCGATCACCGTCATAGCCTGCTCGGGCGGCAGAAAGCCGACCCGGTCGCCCAGGCGCGGGAAGGTCTCGGCCTTGCCGTGGGTGCTGCCCAGGCCGCCGCCGGCGACCAGGTTGAAGCCGCGCAGCCGCGGGCCGTCGGTCACAGCCTCGAGGGCCAGGTCGTGGGTGAAGAGGTCGACGCAGTTATCGTGGGGCAGCCCGAGGGCCATCTTGTGCTTGCGCGGCATGTAGGTCGGGCCGTAGAACGACTCTTCGCGGCTCGGCGTCACCTGCACCTTCCTACCGTCGGCCAGCACCTTCTCGCCGTCGAGCCAGAGCTCATAGTAGGCGGTGCTCTCGGGCAGGAAGCGGTCGCTGATCCGGCGGGCCAGGGCCTGCAGATCAAAGTCGTGGCCGGGCAGCAGGTCGGCGACGGGGCAGGTCACCACATTGCGCGCCACATCGCCGCAGGCCGCGTAGGTGGTCACCAGGCGCTCATTCAGGGCCTTGATCAGCGGCTTGAGGTTGGCCTTGCCCACACCGTGGAGCTGGAGGGCCTGGCGCGTGGTGATGCGCAGGGTGCCATTGGCGTAGCTGGTGGCCAGCTCGTCGGCCAGCAGGTACTGCGCGGCCGTCATGCGGCCGCCCGGGGCGCGGGTGCGGACCATAAACTGCCAGGCGCGCTCCTGCCCGGCCCTCTTAAGGGCCGGGCGCTGGTCGCGGTCGTCCTGCTGGTAGCTGCCGTGGGACTTCAGCAGCACCTCAGCCTCGTCGCTCAGGCTGGGCCGGCTGAGGTCGCGCATCTCATCGAGCAGCACCCCGCCGAATCCGGGGTTGGCCAGCTTTATCTCCTCGACGTGCGATACACGCCTGGTCGGGTCAGCGGTAGTCATGGTGGCTCCAGATCTGTTCGTTGGGGCTACGCGGCGGCCGAGCGCTCGTGGGGCAGGCGCCCCGCGCCGGCCAGATAGCCCAGCTCCTCGAGGGCGGCCAGGACGCGCGCGGCGCTCGCCTCGGGCGTCTCCTCGGCGCTGCGGATGGTCACCTCGGGGCGAAGCGGCGCCTCGTAGGGGTCGCTGACCCCGGTGAACTGCGCGATCTCGCCCGCCAGGGCCTTCGCATAGAGGCCCTTCACATCGCGGGCGATCGCCGTCTCGAGCGGCACATCCACAAACACCTCGACGAAGCGGCCGACGCGCGCGCGCACCTCGTCGCGGACCTCGCGGAAGGGCGAGATCGCCGCCGCGATCGCCACCACATCGTTGCGGGTCAGCACCTCGCAGACCCAGCCGATGCGGCGGATGTTCGTGTCGCGGTCCTCGCGCGAGAAGCCGAGGCCCTTCGAGAGGTGGGTGCGCACCACATCGCCATCGAGCACCTCGACCCGGCTGCCGCGGGCGCGCAGCTCGCGCTCGAGGATCGTCGCCAGGGTACTCTTGCCCGCCCCCGAGAGTCCAGTGAACCAGATCGTAAAGCCAGTGGTCATGGTTATCCCTTCATCGACAGGTGAGCCGCCCTCAGGCGGCGAGGCCCCAGCGCTCGCGGACGCGGCGCTCGACGGGCGCGAAGATGGTCTGGTCGATGCTGACGCCGACAATGACGATCAGCAGCATCACCGCCATCACCTGGGCCGCATCGTTCAGGTCGCGCCCGGTCTGCAGCAGGTTGCCCAGGCTCAGCGTGAAGAAGAGCAGCTCGCCGGCCATGAGCGAGCGCCAGGCGAACGACCAGCCCTGCTTGAGCCCGCTGAGGATAGCCGGCAAGGCCGCGGGCAGCATGACCTGGGTGTAGAGCGCCGGGCCGCGCGCCCCCAGGTTGCGCGCCGCCTTCAGGTAGAGCGGCGGGGTGTTCTTGACCCCCGCCTCGACCCCCAGCGTGATCGAGAAGAGCGCCCCAAGCACGACGACGAAGATGATCGCCCGCTCGCTCAGGCCGAACCAGAGGATGGCCAGCGGCAGCCAGCAGACGCTCGGCAGGGCCTGCAGGCCCAGCACCAGCGAGCCCACGGTCTCATCGAGGGCCTTGATTCGGCCGAGCAGCAGGCCAAGGCTCAGGCCGATCGTCAGCGAGATGCTGTAGCCGATCGCCAGGCGCCTGAGGCTCACCAGGGTGCCGGTGATAAATGTCCCTTTGCGCAGGCCGGCGAGCAGGGTCTCGAGCACCGTGATCGGCCCGGGGAAGAGGTAGGGCGGCCAGATCCCCGCGCGGGCCACGGCCTCCCAGGTCACGAGCAGGGCCAGGTAGAAGGCCAGGCGGCGCAGCCAGGGGCGTAGGGCCTCGCGGCCGAGCGCGACCGGGCGCGGCGCGTTGCGCAGTGTCTCACTGGCCATGGTGCCCCCCCTCAGCGACGGTATCGGCGGTGTGCAGCACCGCCAGGATCTCAGCGGCCTGATCGACCAGGGCGTGGTCCTCGAGGCGGCGCGGGCGCGGCAGGTCGATGTGGAACTCGCGCACGATCCGCCCCGGGCGCGGCGAGAAGACCAGCACGCGGTCGCCGAGCGCCACGGCCTCGCGCACATTATGGGTGACGAAGAGGATGGTCTTGCCGGTGGTGGCCCAGATCGTCTCGAGCTCATTCTGCAGCCGGTCGCGGGTCAGGGCGTCGAGGGCGCCGAAGGGCTCGTCCATCAGCAGCACCGCCGGGTCGAGCGCCAGGGCGCGGGCCAGGGCGGCGCGCTGGCGCATCCCGCCCGAGAGCTGGTGGATGTAGCTGCGCTCGAAGCCGGTCAGATGGACCAGATCGAGGAAGTGGCGGGCTGTGCGCGCCCGCTCGTCGGCGGATACGCCGGCCTGGCGCAGGCCGAACTCGACGTTACGCTGCACATCGAGCCAGGGGAAGAGCGCCGCCTCCTGGAAGAGCAGCACCCGGTCGGTGCCGGGGCCGCGCACCTCGCGCTCGCCGGCCCAGACCCTGCCGCCGCTGGCGGGCTCGAGCCCAGCGACAATGCTGAGCAGGGTGGACTTACCACAGCCGCTCGACCCGAGCAGGCACACGAACTCACCCGCGCGTACCTCCAGGTCCACCGGTGCCAGAGCCTCGACAGTGCGACCCCGCGTGATAAATGTCTTGTGGACGCCCGCGATACGCAGCGGGATACCGCCGGGGCGGGCCTGCTGCGCTGCCGCGAGCTCTACGGACAGCGTCGTTGCCTTGCCAATACTTTGATCGACCATACCTGTTTCCCTCTCACCGCAGCGTTCTAAGCGAGGTTGCGAGCTTCGCTCTGCTACGTCGCAGAGCCCAGGTAGAGACTCGCCCTCGCAGTAGGTAGCCACAGTATAGGGCCGCTGCCTGCCTCATGGAACCCACACTTGCAACTACGCGGCCCACAGGACATCGATCCGCACTCGGGCAACCTCGGGGCCGATGAGCTGGGCGGGGGCGCCCGCGCTCAGGTGTGGATTCCACACTCGGTCTTGGCAAAGCCGCTCCAGCGGCCCCCGCGCCCATCCGTGGCCCCGGTCGGGAGCGTACAGGGCGCACAGCCAAGGCTCGGGTAGCCCTGGTCGAGGAGCGGGTTGTAGGGGACAGCGTGGGCTGTGATATAGGACCAGACCTCGCGCTCGCTCCAGGTAGCGAGGGGGCTGAGCTTAAGCAGCCCGTGCTTCGCGCTCCACTGAAGAAGCTCGGTTGAGGCGCGCTGGGCGGTCTGGTCGCGGCGAATGCCACTGATCCAGGCGTCGTACGGCCGCAGCGCCTCGGCCAGGGGCACGACCTTGCGGAGGCCGCAGCACTGGTCGGGGTCCCGGTCGTAGAGCGCGGGTCCGTGCCGGGCCTCTTGCTCGACGATGCTCAGGGCCGGCCGCCGCCGCTCGACCGTGATGCCGTAGTGCCGCGCGGCGGCCTCGGCCAGCCTGTAGGTCTCGGGGAAGAGCAGGTCGGTGTCGAGGAAGACGATCGCGATGGGTAGATCGTGCCGGGCGACGATGTCGAGCAGCACCATGCCGGCGGTGCCGCCGAAGCTGCAGGTCAGGGCGGCGCACCCGCTGAACTGCTCTGCGGCCCAGATCAGGAGATCCTCCGGCGGGCGCCCGGCAAATTGTGCGTTGAGCGCCTGGAGCTCCGCTGCGTGCCATTCCCTGAGCTGATCGGGCACCATGTGGGGCCTCACAAACAAACCACGGACGCGACGCCCAGGCGTCGAGTCCGTGCGGCTATGCACAAAGGATGATCAAGGGCGTGGGCCGAATAAGCTCTATCCTAATATCATAAGTTCCTATTGTCAAGATTAATCATAGCCAAATCGACGAAGCGCGGCCCAGCCCTCGGCCAGGCCGAGGGCCGGGTGAGCAGCACGCAGCATCGCGAGCGCGCGGGGCAGGGCCGCGCGCGTGAAGTAGCCGGGGACCAGCAAGTACGGCAGGACGGTTGCCGTCTCCGCCCCACGGCGCGCCAGCCGTGCCGCGGCCTCGGCGAGCGTCGGGCGGCTATAGTTTAGAAACCCGGCCGCCACCAGGGGCGCGACACCGCTCTCGCGTAGGCGGGCAGCCAGGCGGATCGTCGCGGCGCCCGAGCCGGAGGACAGGCTACCGTGACCGACAACCAGCAGTGCGTGCATAAGTCATCCCTGGGCCGAGCGAGTCTATGATAACCGCCCTTCGTCGCCGCCGCAGGCCCAATCTCAGTCGGCTGCCGCGGGCAGCGCGATCGGCAGGGCGCGCGCCGGGTCGAACCAGGCCAGCGCCTCGCGGAGGCTCACCACCGCGCCGACGACGAGGAGCGCCGGGGGCTCGAGGGCATCGCGGGCGGCGGCCTCGGCGACCGTCTCTAGTGTCGCCACGACCACAGCCTGCTCAGCGGTGGTGCCCCAGCGCACCACAGCGGCCGGCGTGTCGGCCGGGCGGCCGTGGGCCACCAGCTGCGCGCAGATCTCGGCCAGCCGGCCAGTGCCCATCAGAAAGACCAGCGTATCGATGCCGCGGGCGAGGGCCTGCCAGCGCAGCCGTGAGTCGGCCCGGTCGGCCGGCTCGTGGCCGGTGACCACGGCGAACGAGGCGGCGTGCGCCCGGTGGGTCAGGGGGATACCGGCGTAGGCGGGCGCCGCGATCGCCGAGCTGACGCCCGGCACCACCTCCCAGGCAATCCCGGCCGCCGCCAGGGCCTCGGCCTCCTCGCCGCCGCGCCCAAAGACGAAG
>JAAXUL010000527.1 GCA_013336035.1 Chloroflexales bacterium | reverse complement strand
CTGATGCGGCGCCCGTCCGGCGCGGCCCGCCGCCGGTCTACCGGCGCTTCGCCTGGAGCGATGAGGAGGCCGCGTTCATCGCGGAGATGGCGGCGCGGCTGGTCGCCGACGGTGAGGCGCTCGAGTCTATCGCCGTGATCGCGCGGCTCCGCGAGCTCATCCCCGCCCTCGCGGACGCGCTGGCCCGCTCAGGCGTACCTGTCGCGCGTGGCGACCAGCCGGGCGTCACCGTGGCGACCATCCACGAAGCCAAGGGCCGCGAGTTCCAGACGGTGTTCGTGACCAGCCTGGTAGAGGGCGTGCTGCCGCGGGTGATGCCGGAGATGGACCGGGCCGCCGTGGGCGAGGAGCTGGCCGTAGCGCGCCGCCAGCTCTACGTGGCGATGACCCGCGCCCGCCAGCGCCTCATCCTAACCTCGAGCGAGGGGCCACCCTCGCGCCTGCTCGCCGAGCTTGGCCTAGACGACGGGGAGCTCTCGCCATGACGACGCCGGGCACGATCATTGCCGGCCGCTATCGCATCGACGCACCGCTCGGCCGAGGGGGCATGGGCACGGTCTATCGCGGCTGGGACACCAGGGACGAGCTGCCGGTGGCGGTCAAGGTGCTGGCCGCCCTCGACCCCGACGCCATCCAGCAGTTCACCCTCGAGGCCGAGCTCCTGGCCCAGCTGCGCAGCCCCCACGTGCCCCGCGTCTACGCCGCCCTGCAGCCGCCCGCTGCGCCCGGCTACACCCTGGTGATGGAGTATGTCGCCGGCGAGGACCTGGAGAGCATCGTGGAGCAGCGCGGGCCGCTGGACGAGGCCCGGGCCCTCCAGATCATGCGCCAGATCCTCCAGGCCCTGGTCCATCTGCACAGCCAGCGGCCCCCGATTATCCATCGAGACCTTAAGCCCGCCAACCTGCGCCTCGATCGCTTCGGCAACGCCTGGCTGCTCGACCTCGGGATCGGCAAGCGCGTCGGCAACCCGACGCTCCGCGGCGGCTACGCGGCGACCCTCGCCTACGCCCCGCCCGAGCAGCTCCAGCCCGGCCGCTCCACCGACACGGCGAGCGACCTATTTGCGCTTGGGGCGACGATGTTCCACCTGCTGGCCGGCGCTCCGCCCCCGGACGCCCTGGCCCGGCTCCAGGGCGCGGCCCTGCCCGACCTCGCGCGCCTGCGCCCCGGCACCCACCCAGCGACGGCCGCGCTCCTGAGCCAGCTGCTCGCGCTAGAGCCGGGCCGGCGCCCAGCGAGCGCCGCCGCCGCGCAGGAGGAAGTGGAGCGGCTCGTCGACCCGACGGTCGCCGCGCGGGACCGCATCGCCGCACAGTTCCAGCGCGGCATCAGCCAGACCATGCCCCAGGCCCTCAGGGCGGTGCGGACGCTGCCCGCGCAGCAGGCGGTGACGCGGGAGGTCGACCCGCCGCTGCCGCCGGCCGTAGCGCGGGCCTACGGCGGCCACCCGCTCTACCGGCACCAGGCCGAGGCCATCGAGCGGGCCCGGCGCCGGCGAGACATCGTCGTCGTCACCGGGACGGCCAGCGGCAAGTCGCTCTGCTACAACCTGCCAATCCTCGAGCGCTGTCTGGGCGACCCGCGCGCGCGCGCGCTCTACCTGTTCCCCATCAAGGCCCTGATCAACGACCAGGCCCACACGCTGGAGGGGATGCTTGGGCGCCTCGGCGACCCAACGATCACGGCGGGCCGGCTCCACGGCGACCTGAGCCAGGCCGAGCGGCAGACGGCCCGGACCGCGCCCCCGCGGCTCGCGCTCTCGAACCCCGAGATGGTCCACTGGATGCTGGCCCGCCACCCGAACTGGCGCACCCTCTTCGCCCGGCTCCAGTTCATTGTGCTCGACGAGGTGCACACCTACCGCGGCGTGTTCGGCTCGCATATGGCGCAGCTGCTCCGCCGCCTCCTGCGCATCTGCCGCTACTACGGCGCCCAGCCCCAGATCATCGCCTGCTCGGCGACCGTCGCGAACCCGGCCGAGCTGGTCGAGCGGCTGACCGGGCGGTCGCCCTTTGTGATCGACCGGGACGGGGCGGCCCGGGTGCGGCGCCACGTGGTCTTCTGGCAGCCGATCGATATCGGCGCCGGCGTCCGGCGTCCGGCCGACGACGACGCCGTGCTGATCACCGAGCAGGCGGTGGCCCATCAGCAGCAGGTGATCACCTTCGCCCGCTCACGCTCTCAGGTGGAGACCATGCTGCTGCAGGCCCGCGATGGCGCCCATGCCGGGGCCTTGCGCGCCTACCGCGGCGGCTACACCCGGCACGAGCGCGAGGCGATCGAGCGCGGCCTGCGCGATGGATCGGTGCGGGCGGTATTCAGCACCAACGCCCTGGAGATGGGCATCGACATCGGCGGCCTGCAGACAAGTGTGCTCACCGGCTTCCCCGGCAGCCGCATGTCCTTCTGGCAGCAGGCGGGGCGGGCAGGCCGGCGCGGCGAGGACGCCCACGTCATCTTCGTCGGCGGCGCGAATCCCCTCGACCAGTTCTACCTCCAGCGCCCCGACGACCTGCTGTTCGGCCCCGCCGAGGTGGCCGTCGTCGATCTCGATAACCGCTATATTGCCGAGCCACACCTCTGCTGCATGGCCCGTGAGCTGCCCATCCGCGCGGCCGAGGCGGCGACCCTGCCGCCTGAGAGCCTGAGCCAGCTCGACGAGCTGCTGCGGGACGGTGTGCTCGTGGCCCAGGACGACGGGCGCGGCGGCCGCGAATATGTGTACGCCGGGGCCGACCTGCCGCACCGGCGCGTGGCGCTGCGGGCGGCGAGCCGCATAAGCTACACGGTGATCTGCCCCGAGGAGAGCCCAGAGCCGTTGGAGACGATTGAGCCCCCGAACCTCTACCTGGAGGCCCACGCGGGGGCGATCCTCTACCACCAGGGCCGCGGCTATCGGGTGCGCGAGACGGACCACGCCGCGCGCGAGGTGCGCGTCGCGCCCGAGCCGAGCAGCCACACCACGAAGGCGCTCGTGAGCAGCGACGTGATGCCGTCCGCCACCCTCCGCAGCGCCGACCTGCGTAGCAGGGGCATCCCTGCGACCGTGAGCTTCGGGCGCCTTCAGGCGGCCGGCGCCGTGACGGGCTTCCGCGAGTACCAGCGCCGGCCACGGCGCCAGGTGCGCGAGGAGGAGCTCCCCGCCCCGCTGGTCTTCCGGCTCGAGACCATGGGCTGCTGGCTCGATATCGCGCCCGAGCTGCAACAGGAGGTGGACCGGCTCGTCACGGCCGAGCAGGCGGAGAATGCGCTCGCCGCGGCGCTGCACGGGCTAGAGCATCTGCTGCTCGGCCTGATGCCGACCCTGGCGCTCTGCGACCGGCGCGACCTGGGGAGCTGGTTTGTCGAGAGCTACGGCGAAGACGGGGCAGCCCGGGTCTATCTGTACGACAGCTACCCGGGGGGTATCGGCCTGGCCGAGCGCGGGTTCACCCAGATGGAGCGGCTGCTGGAGCGAGCGTACGATGTGGTCATCGGCTGCCCCTGCCCATCCGGCTGTCCCCAGTGCATCCAGGCGGGCTGGTGCACCCGCGAGCTCGAGCCGCTCGACAAGGAGGCGACCGTCTATCTCCTCGCCCGCCTTCTTGGCCGCCGTGGCCCGGTGAGCCCGTAGGCCCGCGCCTCACCCGCACGGGCGCCCGGGCCAACCGTTACTGCGCGAGCAGGGAAAGCTCCTCGAGGTAGGGGATCGCGACCGCCATAGCGCCATCGATATAGGCTCAAAGGAGCCCGAGCTTACCGATAGCGTAGACGACCTCAGTCCGGTGGTGCACGTCCAGCTTGCGCATGACATTGCGCAGATGAAACTTGACCGTGCTCTCGCTGATAGCGATGCGCTCCCCGATCGCCTTATTCGAGTGGCCCTGGGCCAGCAGTCGCGCCACCTCCAGCTCGCGCTCGGTGAAGTCGAGCGCCGGGTCGTGGTGGTCGGTCTGCACCGAGAGGTTCTTCATCACCAGAGTCGCCGTGCGCGTATCCAGGGCCGACTCGCCGCGGTTGACCGCCCGCACGCTTTTCACCAGATCGACAGCGTCCACATCTTTGAGCACATAGCCCTTGGCGCCGCTGCGGATCGCCCGCATCACCAGATCTTCGTCCAGGAATGTTGTCAGCACGATCACGCTGGTCTGCGGAAAGCAGCTAGTGATGCTCTGGCACAGCCCGAGCCCGCCATTGGTCCCCTGCGCGCCCAGGCTCAGATCGAGCAGCGCGATATCGGGCCTCTGCTCCGCAATAATCTGTAGGGCCGTGCCGCTAGCGTCGGCCTCGCCGACGACCTCGATCTCGCGCTCTAGCTCCAGGATTGAGCGTAGCCCATGCCGTATGATCGTATGGTCGTCAACGATCACCAGCCGTATCGTCTCGATCACAGCAGCCTTCTTTCCGGTCTGCGCTCAGACCCTTTGGCTCGCGACGCGCAGTGGGATAGAGATGCGCAGCTCTGTGCCGCCGCCTGTCGGCCGGATGATCTGGAGGGTGCCGCCGATCTCGTGGGCTCGCTCGCGCATATTGCGCAGCCCAAACCCCGTGCGCTCAGCGAGGGCCGCCCCTGGCTGGGGCGCCTGCGCCGCCATCCCGATGCCGTCGTCGGCAACCACAAGCCGTACGGTGCTCCTGGTAAAGCGCAGCCCCAGCGTAATATGTCTGGCCCTGGCATGCTTGTAAGCGTTGAAGAGTGCCTCCTGGGCGACATAGTAGAGCGCGCTGGCCGCCTCGACGCTGATCAGCCGCGGGCAGCCGGTCGTCCGCAGCTGGACGTGGAGATCGGTGGTCTTCTCGAAATCAAGCGCCAGATCGCGCAGCGATTCCGTCAGGCTAGACTGGCCGTCGCTGATCGGCGCGAGCTGGAAGATCGTCTCGCGCATGCGGGTGACGGCGCTGCGCGCTATCTCCTTGGCGTTGCAGATCCGCTCATAGATCGGCGAGTGCGGATCAAGCTGTACGCGGCACCACTCGAGGGTCATGCCGATGCTGATCAGATGCTGGGCCACGCTGTCGTGCAGGTCGCGGGCAATGCGGGCCCGCTCATTGTTGAGGATCTGATTCTGGTGGGCGGCGGCCAGGCGGTGCCGCGCCTTGGCCAGCTGGCGATTCATCTCCTCCAGCTCGGTCTTCTGGCGATAGGTGTCCTGATAGAGCTCGACCGCCCGGGCGCGCAGCTGCTCGCTCTCCTCGTAGAGGCGGGCATTCTCGACGGCCACCGCCGCCTGGTTCGCCAGGGTGCGCAGCACCGAAAGCTCGCGCTCGTCGATCACGAACTCGCGGTTCAGCATCACCACCAGGGCGCCGACAACCTGATCGCTCAAGAACATCGGCGCGCCCAGCATGCGCGCCCCGGGGAACTCCTCGACGATGATCAGGCGCTGCTGGTCGAGCACCTGCTCGACGGCCTGAGCGAGGGCGGGCGGCGCGCTGTGGCTGGCGAGCACCGCCAGCCCATCGTTGCCGCGCCGCGCGATCCAGCGCTGGGCCGCCTGGTTGTTGAGCGCGATCACCGCCCAGGGCGCGTCGAAGTGCTGCACGGCCACCTGCACGACCGCCTGGGCCAGCGACGGCACGCCGCTGGTCGTATTGCAGAGCGCGGCCGAGATGATCGCGAGCGAGGCGATGGCCCGGTCCAGGCGGCGCTCGTTCTCGCGGTACTCGCTGTAGTACGTACGGCGGGAAGCGCTGACGCCGATCAGGCTCTCCAGCAAGTGGGCGCGCTCGGTGTCTTCCATGGCTTCTTTGCTCAGAGCTCAGGCCGCCGGCTACATCGCCGCGTAGAACAGCTGCGTGATCGTCTCGACGCTTGTCTCACGGGGGTTGGTGGCCATGCACGCGTCGTGCATCGCGTTGCGGCTCAGGATCGGAATAGCCGCCTCGCTCACGCCCAGGTCGGCGAGCCGTTTGGTCAGGCCAATGTCGCCGGCGAGCGCGCGCACCGTGGCTATCGCCGCGGCTCCGGCCTCGAGCG
>JAAXUL010001362.1 GCA_013336035.1 Chloroflexales bacterium | reverse complement strand
GCCCCCTGATCGCGGGAAGCCCACACCCACGCGACGCCCCCGGCTCCGATTGGAGCCGGGGGCGTCACTCGTTGGGATGCGGCTCCATAATCTCGCCGCGAACCTCCACGCCCGCTCCATCAGTTCTCCATCGTTGTTCGCTACGCTGAGGGCAGGAAGTAGCACACAGGAGAGCAGCGATGTCCAGCCCCACCAGCTCCAGCTCCACGAGCCGTGCCACCAGACGCACCCCCACCTGGCTCCGCCGGCCCACGATCCAGACCCTGCGCCGGCTCGTCCAGCTCGGCGTCGTTGGCTTCATCGCCGTGGTTGCCGGGCGCCACGTCGTCCTGGGCGACAGCGTGCCCTCGCCCGAGGCCTTCTGCCCCTTCGGCGGCCTCGAGACCCTCTACCGCTATCTCAGCAGCGGAGGGAAGACGATCAGCCACACGCACCTCTCGAACCTGGCCCTCTTCCTGGCCGTGGCCGTCACCGCCGTGGTGGCCCGGGGCGCCTTCTGCGGCTGGCTCTGCCCCTTCGGCAGCATCCAGGAGTGGGTTCACGCCTTCAGCCGCTGGCTCCAGCGCCGCATCCCGCCCCTCGGCCGGGCCATGCGGGCGCTGAAGAAGCGGCTCAACCCGCGGGCGAAGCAGGGCGCGTACGTCGGCCCGACCCTGGGCCAGCGCATCGACCGCGCGCTGAGCTACGGGCGCTACCTGGTGCTGGCCTGGATCATCGGCGCCACCATCACCTACGGCTTCATGGTCTTCCGCGACTACGACCCCTGGTCGGCCCTGCTGAGCATCGCCGAGCTCCAGGTGACGGTGGGGACGTACATGCTGATCATCTCGCTGGTCGCCTCGCTGTTCGTGGAGCGGGCCTGGTGCCGCTACGCCTGCCCCCTGGGCGCGACCGTGAGCCTACTGGGACGCTTCAGCCCGCTGCGGATCGAGGTGGCCGAGAGCGCGTGCAGCGGCTGCGGCCTCTGCACCCAGCGCTGCCCGATGGGCATCGACGTGGCCCACGCTGGCGTGGTCACTGACCTGCGCTGTATCGGCTGCCTGACCTGCGTGAGCGACTGCCCGCGCCCCGAGGCGATCGACCTGCGCCTGGCCCTTCCCGGCGGCGCCCCCGTGGCCGCCCCAGCTTCCGCGAGCGGCGATTAGCTGCACGCACGCCCGGCGTGCCACACCGAGCAGGCCAAAACGAGATCCTCCACCTACCAGATGAGGAAATGACCATGACGACCCAGACGCCCACACTGCGCTCGCGCCGCAGCCTGCACGTGAGCGGGCTGGCCTACGCCGCCCTGGTGCTGGTGCTGTTCTTCGGAACCATCCAGGTCGCCCAGTACGCCGGCCTCTGGTCGGTCTCGGGCAAGCTCACCCCCGACGGGGCGCCTATCCAGCTGAGCGGCGCCGACCCGGCCGAGATCAAGGGCTGGATGACGATCCAGCAGGTGCTCGACGCCTACCCGGTGGAGCAGGCCGCCCTCTACGAGCGCTTCGGCATCCCGGCCGACGTAGCGACGAGCACGCCGCTCAAGGAGCTCGAGGCGGTCGCCGAGGGCTTCTCAGTGACCGAGCTGCGGACCTGGGTGGCGGAGCAAGGCGCGCCGTAGCTGCTGCGCGGCTGGGATGTGGGGAGCATGGCCCCACGGGATGCGGTGCCGACGAGGCGCGAATCGCGGAGTAACACATTGGGCCGACCTTCGTTCTTGGGGGTGAGCTGGGGCGGGACCGGCCGGCGCACCGCCCCAGCAGAGGGAAGGACCGAAGACCACGCTCCGTGTTCGCCCATCGCCGTTGCCACCACCTCATTCGCGCACAGGAGGGTTCGATGCGACCGCTCATGCGACCACTCGTCACGCTCGCCGCCGTCCTCGCCGTCGGCGGCTCGCTCAGCGTCACCTTCGCCCAGCCCCGCGAGCGCTGCTTCCCCGAGACCGGCTTCTGCCTCAGCCGCCGAGTGCTGGAGTTCTGGGAGCAGAACGGCGGCCTGCCGGTCTTCGGCTACCCGACCGGCCCCCAGCAGGAGGTTGTCGTCGAAGGCCAGGCCATCCAGGCCCAGCAGTTCGAGCGCAACCGGCTGGAGCTGCACCCGGAGGCGCCGCCTCCCTACGATGTGCAGCTTGGCCGCCTCGGCGCCCAGGTGCTGGCGGCCCAGAGCCGCGACTGGGCGAGCTTCCCCAAGAGCGACCCCTCCGCCCCCTTCTACTTCGCCGAGACCGGGCAGGCGATCGCCCCGGCGGCGGTAATTGCCAGCCCAAGCCCGCTGCCGCC
>JAAXUL010000062.1 GCA_013336035.1 Chloroflexales bacterium | reverse complement strand
CTGGTCGGCCCAGCGGATCTGCGACATGCGGTGGGTGATCAGCAGCACCGTGCGCCCCTCCTGGGCCTTGCGGATGGCCTGCTGGATCTGGTCCTCGGTGGCGCTGTCGATCGCGCTGGTGCTATCGTCGAGGATCAGGATGCGCGGGCTGCTGAGGAAGGCCCGGGCCAGGGCGATGCGCTGGCGCTGGCCGCCCGAGAGCGTCACCCCGCGCTCGCCCACCACGGTGTCGTAGCCGTCAGGGAAGCCGCTGATGAAGTCGTGGGCCTGGGCGGCGCGGGCGGCCTCCTCGATCTGGGCGCGGGTGGCCTCAGGCGCGCCAAAGGCGATATTCTCGCCGATGCTGCGCGAGAAGAGGAAGATGTCCTGCTCGATCTTGCCGATCTGCGAGCGCAGGGCGTCCAGGCTCCACTCGCGCACATCCACGCCGTCGATCAGCACCTGGCCCGCGCTGGCGTCGTAGGTGCGGTTCACCAGCTCGGTCAGGGCGCTCTTGCCGCTGCCGGTCTGCCCGACGATGGCCACCGTCTGGCCGGCGGCGATGTGGAACGAGATGCCCGTGAGCACGGCGGCCTGCCTAGGCAGACTCGCGTCGCCCTGCCCCTCGACCTCGTAGGTGAAGCCGACGCCCGCGAAAGTGATCTCGCCGCGCATCGGCGCGCTGTAGCCGGCCACATTCTCATCGAGGTCGGTCTCGGCCTTGATGATCCTCAGGATGCGCCGGGAGCTGGCCATGCCGGCCTGGATCACCGAGAAGGCGAAGATTGAGATGAAGGTCGGGAAGCGCAGGATGTTCATCAGGCCCATGACGGTGATGATCGCGCCGAGGCCGATCTGGCCCTGGCGGTAGAGCCACATGGCGTGCAGGAAGGTGAGACCCACCGCCGCGCCGTAGATCAGCAGGGGCAGGTAGCGGGCCTCGATGTAGCCCTGGCGCACAAACAGGTCGCGGAACAGGCGCGCGTTGCGCCGAAACTTGCCCTGCTCGAACAGCTCGCGGGCGCTCGCCTTCACCACCTCGATCCCCGAGAGCGTCTCCTCGAGGCCGGCGTTCATGGTGCCGAACTGCTCGCGCTGGCCGTCGATCACAGGCTGGAGGCGGCGCAGGTAGCCGCGCGCGGTGACCAGGTAGGCCGCGATGAAGCCGAGCGGCACCAGGGCCAGCTCGAGCCGGGTCAGGGCGATGAAGCTGATCGGCACGACGATGCCCATGGCCGTCTCGGCCATCAGGCTGGCGCCGGGCACGATCAGGCTGCTGAGCTGCTGGGTGTCGTCGGTGGCCCGGGCCATGATGTCGCCAGCGCGCTGGCGATCGTGGAAGGCCTTGCTCTTACCGAGCAGGCTAGCGTACAGCTCATGGCGGGCGTCGGCCTCGAAGCGGGCGGCCAGGTTCTCGGCCGAAAAGTAGCCAAGCAGCATCGAGAGGCCGTCGGCGATCAGCAGGCCAAGGATGCCGAGGGCGATCAGCAGCAGGGCGCTCGGCCCAGTGGGCGCGAGGATCTCCTCGGCGGCGCGCCCGATCAGCACCTGGGCGCCCGAGTAGACCAGCCACGCATTCAGAAAGCAGGCCAGGGCGATCAGGGCGAAGTGCCAGTAGCGCCGGACGTGCGAGAGGATCCAGCGCGTTGGGCTATGGCGGTCATAGGCGTAGGCGCCCTCGATCGTAAATTCGCTTTGCAGGGCCAAGGGGTCCTCCTTACGACTGCACCGCACCATGTCCCCGATGTGCGCGACGGAGCGGACAAAAAAAGCTGCGGGCGCCGTGCGCGTCCGCAGCGAAGAGGCCTGTAGCCCTGCCGCTCAGCTGGGCGGGGCACCGCGGGGCGCGCTAGCCAGGCCCCGTGTGAACAGGGGCCCGCCCAGCAGCCGCGGCAGGTCAGTCGCCATCTCTATCCCCCAAGCGTGAGCAGTGACACTGTCGCCAGGGTAGCATAGGGTAGGAAGAAAGGGCATCGGTCGTTAGCCCGAGGTTAAAGCGAACCACGGCGCCCATGCTATGATACGTCGAATACGCGCCAAATGCGGCGCGATGAAGAAAGGGATGCGGTGTGGTCGCAAGCGGAGCACGCACGCAGGCCGCCGGGCTGTTCCAGGTCACGCGCTTCACGAACAGCCTCTACGCGGGGGCCTACACTCTGGTCGGGGCCTACCTGGCGGGTGGGCTCACAGGGGCGCTGTCCGCCAGCCCATTGCTGGCCGCCATAGTGGTGGGGCTAGTGATCGCCTTCGGCTTCGTGATCAACGACTATGTCGACGTCGAGGTGGATACGCTGGCCAAGCCGTACCGACCGATCCCGGCGGGCACTCTCGCGCGCCGCGACGCCCTGGCCTTCGCGGCGGCCCTGGCGGGGCTGGCCATGGCCGCCGCCGTGCTGCTCGGGCCTACCATGGCCCTGATCGCCGCGGC
Source organism: Chloroflexales bacterium (assembly GCA_013336035.1). Lineage (GTDB taxonomy): Bacteria > Chloroflexota > Chloroflexia > Chloroflexales > Chloroflexaceae > CAIWXH01. The sequence goes on along the minus strand of JAAXUL010000062.1, from coordinate 15,092 downwards.
GACCATCGGCATAGCGGCGCTCTACTCGTTCGCCCTCAAGGCCACGGTCCTCGTGGGCAACGCCTGCATGGGCCTGCTGATCGCCACCATGCCCCTCTACGGCGCGCTGGCGGCGGGCGGCGTCACCTCGGCCGTCTGGGTGGTGGCCGGGCTGATGTGGCTGTTCGACTTCAGCCACGAGGTGCTCAAGACCACGGCCGACCACGTGGGCGACCGGGCCGCCGGCCTGAGCACGGTGGCCACGGCCCTCGGCGTACCGGGCGCCGTGCGCGTCTTCCAGCTCATCGCCCTGCTCTTCTGCGCTGTGGCCCTGCTGCCCTGGCCTCTCGGGCTGGCCTCGTGGGCCTACGCTATAGCGATGCTACTCTGCGCCCTGCTGCCTATCTTAGGCATCATCGCCCTCCTCGCCCGCTCGACCGACGACGCGACCATCACCCTGGCCCTCAAGGTGATGCGCTACCTGTGGATCACAAGCCTGCTGCCAACCCTCCTGCTGCGCTAGGCGCCACCAGCCAGAACTTCCGAATGGTGCCCCCTGGTGCCGTTCTTTCTTCTACCATGAGCGGTTCACCACATATTGTTGTCATTGGCGCAGGGGTTGCCGGTCTCGCGGCGGCGCGCCGCCTTGTGGCCGCCGGCGCGCGGGTCACCGTCCTCGAGCGCGCGCCGGTCGTCGGCGGCAGGGTCAGCACGACCGTGGTCGAGGGCTGCCAGATCGAGCTGGGCGCCGAGTTCCTCGCCAGCTTCTACACGCGCACCATGGCCTTGATCAAGCAGCTGGGCCTCGCCCGTGATCTACGGCGCATCCCCAGCAGCGCCGCCACCCTGCGCGACGGGCGCCTCTACCCTCTCTGGCCCAGCGCCCGCGTCGCCTTCACGCCCTTGGTCGGCTCGCGCCAGAAGCTGGCCCTCTCGTACCTGGCCGGCTCACTGATGCGCCACCGGCCGATCCTCGACATCCACGCCTTCCAGCGGGCCGCTGCCGTAGACGACGCCTCGGTCGGCGACTACGCCCGCGCCCACCTCTCCGAGGAGCTGCTCGAGTATGTGCTCCAGCCGCCCATCTCGGGGATCTTCTACTGGACGCCCGAGCGCACCTCGCGCGCCATGCTGCTGATCGCGCTGCGGGCCGGGCTGAGCCGCCCGGCCGGCCTGCAGATCTTCACCCTGCGCGAGGGCCTCGGCCAGCTCGCGCGGGCCCTCGCCGATGGCCTGGATCTGCGCCTCGCCGCCGAGGTTCTGTCCGTCACGCCCGACGATGGCGGCGGCTACGCGGTGCGGGCCCACGTGGGCGGCGCCGAGCTGCGCCTCGCCGCCGACGGGGTGGTGGTGGCCACCCCGGCCACGGCCGTGCCACGTATGTTGCCATGGCTCGACGACGAGCGGCGGGCCTTCTTCGCGGCCATCGACTACTCGTCCACGGTGAACCTGGCCGTGGGCACCAGGGGGCGCCTGCCGCGCGGCGTCTACGGGCTGCTCTTCCCGCGCCGCGAGACACCCTTCCTGGCCTCGGCCACGGTGCAGACGGTCAAGGACCCCGGCTTTGCGCCCCGCGGCCGCGATGTGATCTGCCTCCACCTGAGCGGCCCGGCAGCGGCGGCCCTGCGCCAGTATGACGACGAGACCTTGGCCCGGCTGATGCTCGCCGACCTGCGCCGCCTCGCGCCTGCCTACGACCCCGCGCCCACGATGCTCTTCCAGCGCCTCTACCGCTGCCCCGAGGCCCTGCCGCTCTTCGATGTGGGCCACTTCGCGCGCATCGAGCGCTTCGCCCGCGGCGAGATCGAGGCCGGCGCCCTCGTCTTCGCCGGCGACTACCTCGGCGGCCCCTTCGTCGAGGGCGCGATCATCAGCGGCGAGCAGGCCGCCGGGCGGCTGCTGGCGCAGCTCAGGTGATCTAGTTCATCTGCGCAATCGGCGGATTGCCCCGACCTCTACCGCCGCCGCCACATCCGGTCCATCACCACCAGCACCGGCACCAGCGCGTACACGCCCAGGTACAGCCCGCCCGTGATCGGCAGCCACCACCCCAGGGTGTTGGTCACCGAGGCGTGCATGATCACCAGAAGCAGCAGGCTCCCCCGCGACCTGTTGTACAGCCACGTGTAGGCGATCATCATGGGGAGGATGCTGAGCAGGCGCAGGGACAGCCCGGACACCAGGCCGTGGGTGACGGGCAGGCCGCTCGTTGCGGCCGTCATCAGGTGCAGCGGCACATACCAGATGCTCCAGGCGATGCTCAGGATAACGCTCGCCGTCAGGGGGTCAAAGCGCTCCTGAAGCCGCGGCAGCGCAAAGCCGCGCCACCCCGGCTCCTCGGCCAGCCCGCCGCCATAGAGTATGGTCGAGACGAAGACGAAGAGCAGATCCTGCAGCAGGGTCAGCGGCGGCTCCGTCCGGGGGAAGCTCGGCCAGGGCTCGCCGAGCACCCGCAGCGCGATGATCCCGGCCAGCCCGGCCACCGGCAAGAGCAGCAGGGCCAGCAGGTAGTGGTTATAGTGGTGGCGCCAGCGCGTCAGCGAGCCGAGCAGGGTGCGCAGGCCGCGCGCACGCGCGCCCGCTAGCCAGACGATCCAGGCCGGCAGCAGCGTGATGGCCAGCCACAGGACTAGGGAGATCGGCTGGTGCGGGCTCACCCACACGGCGGCCAGCTGGGGCCAGCTGGCCCAGAGGGCCGCGCCGAGGGCCAGGGCTGCCGCCGCGAGGCGCGGCCCCAGGGGCGCTGGCTCCGCTCGACCTTCGCTGAGCAGGGCCGCCAGGGCGATCGCCGCGAGGGCCGGCCCGTAGGGCGCCAGCATGCCGTACCACTCGCTGCCCACCGGGTCGTAGCCCGCGAGCAATGGCTCGCTCAGCCAGATCGCCCACGAGATCGTATAGGTCAGTCCAAAGAAGGCCGCCAGCGCATGGCGCCCCACCCAGCCCCGCAGCCCCGTCCGCGGCTCTGGGCGTAGGCCAAGCATAGTGCCAGGTTCCGACGCCATACACCCCCCGCCAAAGTCCCCGCCAGGCAACCCGGCTCCATCATAGTACAGGCGCAGGCTTCGCATGGGAGAAGAACCGCAACCGTGCGGTATGACCACCCTTCTGCTATACTCTCGTCCGATAGGTCGCAATATCCCTGGCAAGGACTCTCGCTATGCTCGAGCCCACCGTGGCCGCCCTGGACGCCAACCTCGCCAGGGCCCGCGCCCACTGGGTCAGCGCCGACACCATCCTCTGGGATGTGCCCGCCGCGCCCGAGTACGCCTATGAGCTCGTGTATAGTGTCGGACACGCGCTCGAGCTCGAGGCTGATGGGATCGCCGGCGGCACCGCGCTGAGCCTCACCCTCGCCCTGGACGTCGCCGCCGCGACCCGTGAGCAGTTTTCCTATCTGGCCACCTACACTGCCCTCAGGCTCAGCCAGGACGACCTGCCACAGGTGCCCGCCATCCTCCGCGGCCCTATGGCCGTGCAAGCCCGCGACGGCCAGGGCTATCTGCTTGCCGCCACCGCCCTCCAGATCCCCGGCGTCCTCGACGACCTCTTCACCTACGACGGCCCCCTTGGCGTAAGCTGGGCGGGCGACACGCCGACGATCAGCGTCTGGGCGCCCACCGCTCGCGCCGTCAGCCTCCATCGCTTCGCCGACAGCGCCCCCGCAACCCAAGCCGAGATTCAGCCCATGGGCCGCGACGATGCCGTCGGCGTCTGGAGCATCACCGGCGAGCCTGGGTGGAGGGGCCAGTACTACCTCTTCGAGGTCGAGGTCTACGCGCCCGCCGCCGGGGTGGTCCACAACCTCGTCACAGACCCGTACTCGCTCAGCCTGAGCACGAACTCGGCCCGCAGCCAGATCGTCGATCTGGCCGACCCAGACCTTGCCCCCGCGGGCTGGGGCCAGCTGGCGAAGCCGCCGATCGAGGCGCCCGAGGACATCGTGCTCTACGAGCTGCACGTGCGCGACTTCAGCAGCTTCGACCAGAGCGTCCCCGAGGCGCTGCGCGGCACCTTTATGGCCTTCACCCTGGCCGAGTCGGCGGGCGTCGCCCATCTGCGCGAGCTCGCCGAGGCCGGCGTGACCCACATCCACCTGCTGCCCGCCTTCGACTTCGCCACTGTCGACGAGGAGCGTGCGCGCCGCGCGCCCCTACCCCTCGACCAGCTGGCCACGCTGGCGCCCGACTCGCCCGAGCAGCAGGCCCTGGTCAAATCAATGGGCGGCGACAGCTTCAACTGGGGCTATGATCCCCTGCACTACACGGTGCCCGAGGGCAGCTACAGCACCGACCCCGACGGCCCGACGCGCATCGTCGAGTTCCGCCACATGGTCCAGGCCCTCAGCGGCCTCGGGCTGCGCGTCGTGCTAGACGTGGTCTACAACCACACTCACGCTAGCGGCCAGAGCCCGGCATCGGTGCTCGACCGGATCGTGCCCGGCTACTACCACCGCCTCGACGCCGACGGCGCCGTGACCAACTCTACCTGCTGCGCCAACACCGCCACCGAGCACGCTATGATGGAGCGGCTGATGCTCGACTCGGTGCTCACCTGGGCCCGGGCCTATAAGGTGGACGGCTTCCGCTTCGACCTGATGGGCCATCATATGGCGCGAAACATGCTGAAGCTGCGCGCCGCCCTCGACGGCCTGACCCTTGAGCGCGATGGGGTGGACGGCCCGCGGATCTGGGTCTACGGCGAGGGCTGGGACTTCGGCGAGGTGGCGGGCAACGCCCGCGGCACCAACGCCACCCAGCGCAACATGGCCGGCAGCGGCATCGGCACCTTCTCGGACCGGCTGCGCGACGCGGCCCGCGGCGGCGCGCCTTTCGATGACCCGCGCCTCCAGGGCTTTATCACCGGCCTCTACACCGACCCGAGCGAGCTCGACCAGGGCGACGCGGCGACCCAGCGCCACCGGCTTCTGCGCGAGACCGACTGGCTCAAGCTTGGCCTGGCCGGAAACCTGGCGAGCTACAGGCTGCTCAGCCACGAGGGCTACGAGCTGAGAGGCGACCAGATCGACTACCACGGCGCCCCCGCGGGCTACACCCACGACCCCCAGGAGCAGATCGTCTACGTCTCGGCCCACGACAACGAGACCCTCTTCGACGCGGTGCAGCTGAAGGCGCCCCGCGGCGCCGACGTCACCGAGCGGGCGCGCATGGCGATGCTCGGCCTGAGCCTGACGGCCCTGTCCCAGGGCGTGCCCTTCTTCCACGCCGGGGACGAGCTGCTGCGCTCCAAGTCGCTCGACCGCAACAGCTACAGCTCGTCGGACTGGTTCAACCGCATCGACTGGTCCGGGCACGAGCACACCTTCGGCTCGGGCCTGCCACCGGCCGGCGACAACCAGGCCCACTGGCCCATTATGCGGCCGCTCCTGGCTGACCCCTCGCTCAGGCCCACGCCCGCCCTAATGGCCCTGACCTACGCCCACGCTCGCGACATGCTGCGCATCCGCAAGAGCACGCCGCTCTTCCGGCTGCGCGACGCCGACCAGGTGCGGCGCATGGTCCGCTTCTTCAACGGCGGACCCGACCAGGTGCCGGGCCTGATCGTGATGAGCATCAGCGACAACGGCCCCGCGCGCCTCGACCCACAGATCGGGCAGGTGGTCGTGCTCTTCAACAGCGCCGGGAGACCGGTCGAGTGGGCCGAGCCCGCCCTCGCTGGGGCGAGCGAGCTGTCCCTCCACCCGGTCCAGGCGGCCTCATTAGACGAGCGCGTTCGGCGTGAGGCGAGTTTTAGCGATAGCGCCGGGCTATTCGTGATCCCCGCCCGCGCCGCGGTGGTCTTCATCGGCCCGGCGCCGCTCTTCGCGGCCCCGACCGAGATGGACTAGCGCGCGGCGGGCCAGCCCGCGCACCCCTGCGTCACGCCTCTGACACTACAGGGAGGGCAATTGCCCTCCCTGTCCAATGCCAATATGCGCGTCATCTCTGGGCGCCGGTGGCGCTACTCGCTGCCCTTGACCGCCTCTTTTAGGGTGCTGCTGGCGCTGAATCCGGGGGTCTTGGTGGCCGGGATCTGGATCTTGTCCCGGGTTTGAGGGTTCACACCCTCGCGGGCCTGGCGCGAGCGCACCTCGAAGGTGCCGAAGCCCGTCAGGGTGACTTTGTCGCCCCGGCGCAGCTGCTCGGTGATAACCTCTAGGGCCGAGTCGACGACGAGCTTCGTCTCCTTCTGCGACACGCCCGCCTTCTCTGCAACGGCCTTGATAAAGTCAGTCTTCTGCATCGGTGCAGTCCTCCTTGTGAGTTTGGACTTTAGCCCTTCGGGACGCAGTATACCGCACTTGTCAATACCCCTGTCGCATTGTAACGCCATAATCGCCATCTCAGATTTTCCACAGCCGTTTTACCGCATCAGAAAGCCACAGAGGCTTAAGAACGCAAGTTCTATTTATTTTAACAATAGCTTTACACAAATAACACAGCAGGCCGCATAAGGGTGCGACCTGCTGTGCCAATCCTGTCAAGTGATCCGGCTAAGGAGAAGGGGCGGCTCCTGGCGCCAGTTGCGTCACCGGCCTCTCCCAGACCCGACCGCACCGCTACTCTAGCATTCCCAGCGCTGGCTGTGAATAGCCCACAAGGTTACAGCCACGCTAGTACCAGTGGGGCCCGCATCTAGTGCCACAGGTCTATGCCGCGGCAGCGATCACCACCCGCCGAAGGCCTGCTCGTCCCGCAGGCGGGCCAGCTGCTCGGCCAGGCCCGTGTAGCCCTCGGGCGTGAGGGCCCGCAGCTCGGCCTTGACCGCCTCGCCCACCGACAGGTCCTCCACAAAGCGGTGCAGCAGCTCGAGGCTCAGCTCGCGGCCCCTGGTCAGCGCCTTGAGCGCCTCGTAGGGCTCGGGGTAGGCCTCGCGCCGCAAGATGGTCTGCACGGCCTCGGCCAGCACCTCGGGGTGGGCCGCCAGCTCGGCGCGCAGCCGCTCGCCGCGCACCGTCACCTTGTCGAGACCCCGCAGCGCCCGCTGGTAGCCCACCAGGCTATAGCCGAAGGCCACGCCCAGGTTGCGCAGCACCGTGCTGTCCGAGAGGTCTCGCTGCAGCCGCGAGATCGGCAGCTTGCGGCTAAAGTGCTCGAGCAGCGCGTTGGACAGGCCCAGGTTGCCCTCGGCGTTCTCGAAGTCGATCGGGTTGACCTTGTGGGGCATGGTCGAGGAGCCGACCTCGCCGGGCTTTGGCGCCTGGAACAGGTAGCCGTCGCTGACATAGCGCCAGAAGTCCTGGCAGAGGTCGACCAGGATATTGTTAGCCCGCTTCACTGCATCGCAGAGGATCGCCAGGCTATCGTGGGGCTCGATCTGCGTCGTCAGCAGCACCGGCTCGAGGTCGAGCGAGCGCACGAAGGCCTTCGAGAACCTGACCCAGTCAACCTTCGGCAGGGCAGCGACCTGGGCGGCGAAGGTGCCGGTGGCGCCATTGAGCTTGCCGGTAAGCTTCACGCCCAGGATGTCGGCGTTGGCCCGGCGCAGGCGCGAGAAGAAGACGTTGACCTCTTTGCCGAAGGTGGTGGGGGTGGCCGGCTGGCCGTGGGTGCGGGCGAGCATAGGGGTGGCCGCCTCGGCGTCGGCCAGATCGCGCAGCCGCTCAAGGATCTTGCCCAGGGCCGGCAGCAGCACCAGGTCGCGGGCCTCGCGCACCAGCAGGCCGTAGGCCAGGTTGTTCACATCCTCAGAGGTGAGCGCGAAGTGGACCGCCTCGTTCCACTGGCTCAGCCCGAGCCTGTCGAGCTGCTCGCGCAGCCAGTACTCGACGGCCTTGACATCGTGGTTGACCCTGCGGTCCCAGGCGGCAATGGCGCGGGCGTCATCGTCGCTGAACTGCCGGTAGAGGAGCCGCAGGGCGGCCTGCTGATGGGGCTCGAGCGGCGGCACGAAGCCGACGCTGGGGGCGCGCGACAGGAAGATCAGGTACTCGACCTCGACGCGCACGCGGTAGCGAAAGAGGGCCGCCTCGCTGAAATAGCCCGCCAGGCCGGCCACATCGCCCCTATAGCGCCCGTCTAGGGGCGAGATCGCGGCGAGCCGAGTCATTGGATCATCGGTCATAACCACCCTCCGTCACAGTCTGGGGATCTGTGGGGAGAGTACCACATCTCGGGCTTGCTGCGCTCGCCATTGGGTGAGCGCTCACCCCATCACCCCCGCCGCAACGTAATGATAGTCGCCTCGGGCGAGCACCCCAGGCGCAGCGGCAGGCCGCCGAGGCCCCGGCTGACATACAGCTGCGTCGCGCCGATCCACTCGTGGCCTATGGGGTAGCGCCAGCCGTAGCGCGGCAGGCAGAATGAGCCCAGGCCCGGCAGGCACATATGGCCGCCGTGGGTGTGGCCCGACAGCTGCACATGCACGCCGTGCTCAGCCGCCTCGTCGGCGACATCGGGGCAGTGGGCCAGCAGCAGGGTAAACATACCCCGCGGCGCATCATCCAGGGTCACCCGCAAATCGGGCGCCCCATCCCACAGATCGTCTACGCCGGCGAGCACGAACTCGTCGCCGCCGAAGGTTAGCCGCCTGTGCGCGTTGATCAGGAACTCGATGCCCAGAGGCGCCAGCGCGCGCTGGATCTCGGGCACGCCCTCCCAGTAGTCGTGGTTGCCCGGCACGGCGAAGGCGCCCAGGGGCGCGCGCGGCAGCCCGGCCAGGATCACGGGCAGATCGGGGATAGCGTGCTCGTAGCTCACGAAGTCGCCGGTGAACACCAGCAGGTCGGGGCGCTCGCGGGCCATCTGGGCGACCGCCCAGCGGCCGTTCTCGGCCGTGTAGCGCATGCCCAGGTGCATGTCGCTGATCTGCCCAATACGCATCCCGTCGAGGCCTCGCGGCAGGTCGGCGAAGCGCAGTGTAATCTGCTCGAGCCGTGGGTTGCGGGGCTCGTGCAGCAGCGCGTAGGCCGCCCCCGCCGCCCCAGCTATGCCCAGGGCCACCATCGCCGGCAGGCCGGCCGCGGCGACGGCCAGACTTGCCAGGACCCCGCCCGCCGCCGTCGCACCCATCCAGCGCCGCGAGTAGCGCACCCGACCGGGAGTCGGGTCGAAGCGACGCCCCGTACGCTGCCCCGGCATATTCTGGTCGATGACCGCCATATAGTGACCGTACTCCTTGCTCAGCTCAAGAAAAGACGACGCCATAATCGGCAGCGCCGCGTCCCTCGATTCAGTATACGCCCCGCGTATTAAAAGCCGATGAAACGCCGGACAGATACTCCTGATGCACATCCGTGCGAGCCCTTTGACGGCCACTGTCTCGCGGCGGTACAATGCCCCCATGCCCGACTTCTCATACACGGCCATCGTTGACCACACGGCCTTCGAGGAGCGCCTCAGGCGCGTGCCCGAGGCCCCCGGCGTCTATCTCTGGAAGGACGCCCAGGGCAGGCTGCTCTATGTCGGCAAGAGCAAGAAGCTGCGCGACCGCATGCGCTCCTACTTCGGCGCGCCCCGCGGCCTCAGCGATAAAACCCGGCGCCTGGTCAGCCATATCGCCGATTTTGACATTATCCTCACCCAGAGCGAGCTCGAGGCCCTGCTGCTCGAGATGAACCTGATCAAGCAGCACCGCCCGCGCTACAATATCCTGCTCAAGGACGATAAGTCCTACCCCTACATCAAGGTAACCCTGAAGGAGGAGTGGCCGCGCGTCTTCTCGACCCGCCAGGTCCTCGACGATGGCGCCCGCTACTTCGGCCCCTACGCCAGCGCCGGCTCGGTCTATATGGCGCTGAACATGCTCAACCGGCTCTTCGCCTTCCGCCCGCCCTACGAGTGCAAGGACGATAAGTTCAGCCGCCACCGCAAGCTCGGCAAGCCCTGCCTCTACCACCAGATGCGGCGCTGCCTCGGCCCGTGCGTGCCAGGCCTCGTCTCGAAAGAGGAGTATCGGGCGACCATCGAGGCCGTCTGCCGCTTCCTCGAGGGCAAGACCGAGCAGGTCGTGCGCGGGATCCGCCGCGATATGGAGCTCGCCAGCGAGGAGCTGAACTTCGAGCGGGCCGCCTACTTGCGCGACCGCATCGCCGCGATCGAGAAGATCTCCGAGCGCCAGCAGGTGCTGCGCACCGTCGACGAGGACCAGGATGTGATCGCCTTCGCCCGCGAGGAGGGCAGCGCGGTCGTCCAGGTGCTCTTCGTCCGCGGCGGCAAGCTGGTCAACGCCGAGCCCTTCACCCTCCAGGGGGCCGAGGACGAGAGCGACGCGGCCCTGCTGGCCTCATTCATCACCCAATTCTACGATAGTGCACCGAACGTGCCGCCCACGCTGCTCCTGGCCGACCATATCGAGGAGCCGATGATCATCGCCTCCTGGCTCGAGAAGAAGGCCGGCCAGCGGGTCGAGCTGGCGGTCCCCCGCCGCGGCGAGAAGAAGCAGCTGGTCGATCTGGCCGCCAACAACGCCCGCCAGAAGCTCGACGAGCTGCGCCAGCAGTGGCTCAACACCGAGCAGCGGGCCGTCGCCGGCCTCAGCGAGCTGCGCGACCTGCTCGAGCTCCCTGCCCTCCCCCAGCGCATCGAGTGCTACGATATCTCGAACACCCAGGGCCAGAGCTCGGTCGCCAGCATGGTCGTCTTCGAGCGCGGCGAGCCCAAGGCCTCGGCCTACCGCCGCTTCAGGATCAAGACCGTGGCCGGCGCCAACGATGTCGCCTCGATCGGCGAGGTGATCACGCGCCGCTTCAGGCGCGCCGCCGAGGCCCTCTCTAGCGACGAGCAGCGCGCCTCGCCCGAGCAGGGCGACGAGCAGTCCGAGCTCACGCCCGCCGACCTCGGCGAGGCCGAGAGCCCAAAAGAGCTCTCGAGCGAGGAGCGCCAGAAGACCCTCGAGAAGTGGGCCGACCTGCCCGACCTGGTGCTGATCGACGGCGGCAGGGGCCAGGTCAACGCCGCCGTGGCGGCTATGCGCGCCCTCGGCTTCGAGCGGATCCCCGTCGTCGGCGTGGCCAAGGGCCCCGACCGCAACCGCTTCGACCTGGTGCGGCCCGACAGCGAGAGCGTGATCGTGCTCGAGCGCACCAGCCGCGCGATCAATCTGGTGCAGCGCATCGACGAGGAGGCCCACCGCTTCGCGATCACCTACCACCGCAAGCTGCGCGGCAAGAACGCGCTCAGGTCCAGCCTCGAGGAGATCCCCGGCATCGGCCCCAAGCGCAAGAAGGCCCTCATCCAGGCCTTCGGCTCCCTCGACGGCATACGCAAGGCCAGCGTCGACGAGCTCGCCGCCGTGCCCGGTATGACGAAGAAAGCCGCCGAGGAGCTGAAGGGGCTTCTATAAGTAAGAAGGGGGAGCGATGGTTATCCCTACACGCCTGACTGCCTCGGCCCTGGAAGGCCTGCCCGAGGGCGACGGGAACCGCTACGAGCGAATCGAGGGGGAGCTTTACGTGACGACACAGCCGCCTCTCTACCATCAGGTTGTCGCCGACCTGCCACCCGAGGCGGCATCCGCTGCCGAGAGTCAAGGCCAATAAATAAAGATGACGCTCCCCCTCGCCGTTACGCTCGAGACCATTGAGGTGGCCGCGGCGCGCATCGCCCCATATGTGCTGCGCACGCCCCTGCTCCCCAACCGCGCGCTGAGCGAGCTGCTCGGCACCAATGTCTACCTCAAGTACGAGCTGCTCCAGGAGACGGGCTCGTTCAAGCCACGCGGCGCCTTCAACCGGATGCTCGGCCTGAGCGAGGCCCAGCGCGGGCGCGGCCTGGTGGCGGTGAGCGGGGGCAACCACGGCAAGGCCGTCGCCTTCGCCGCGCGGCGCCTCGGCATGCGCGCCATCATCCATATGCCGAAGACGGCCGCGCCGTCGGCCGTGGACGCCTGCCTCGCCTACGGCGCCGAGGTCGAGCTGCACGCGCAGATCGCCGCCGCCTTCGAGCGCGCCGCCGACCTCGAGGCCGAGGGGCTCACCTTCGTCCACCCGTTCGCCGACCCTGTGGTCGTCGCCGGCCAGGGCACCCTGGGTCTCGAGATCCTGAAGGACGCGCCCCAGGTGACCGATGTGATCGCCAGCATCGGCGGCGGCGGCATGATCGGCGGGGTCGCCACCGCCGTGAAGGCCCGCCGGCCGGCCGCGCGCGTCTGGGGCGTCGAGACCGAGGGCGCCGACGCAATGAGCCTGGCCCTGGCCGCCGGCCGGCCCGTGACGCTCCCGGCGATCACATCGATCGCGACCACCCTGGGCGCGCCCAGCGTCAGCCCGCTCACGCTCGAGCTAGCGCAGCGCCACCTCGAGCAAGTGCTGGTGGTGCCCGACCGCGCGGCCCTGGGCGACCTGCTCTGGCTCCTCGACCACGCCAAGGTCTTCGCCGAGCCGGCGACAGCCTGCACCATCAGCGCGGCCCGCCTGCTCAAGCCTCGCTTCGGCCCCGATAGCCACGTCGTGATCATCCTCTGCGGCGCCAGCATCAGCCTCGACGAGCTGGCTGGCTTCCGCGCCAAGACAGGGATGTAGCATGTCTCGCATCCACTCCCACATCAAGACCGGCAGCGTCGAGTTCCGCGAGAACGCGGCCTTCCACAGAGCCCTCGCCGACGAGCTGCGCGCGAAGGTCGCCACCGCGGCCCGCGGCGGCAGCGAGGACGCGCGCCAGAAGCACACCGACCGCGGCAAGCTGCTCGTGCGCGAGCGCATCGATCTGCTGCTCGACGAGGGCACCGCCTTTCTCGAGCTGGGCGCCCTGGCCGCCCACGAGGTCTACGAGGACGATGTGCCCGGCGCCGGTATGGTCACCGGCATCGGCCGGGTCTCGGGGCGCGAGGTGATGATCATCGCCAACGACGCCACGGTCAAGGGCGGCACCTACTACCCGCTCACCGTGAAGAAGCACCTGCGGGCCCAGGAGATCGCCCAGGAGAACCACCTGCCCTGCGTGTACCTGGTGGACAGCGGCGGCGCGTTCCTGCCGCTCCAGGCCGACGTCTTCCCCGACCGCGACCACTTCGGGCGGATCTTCTACAACCAGGCCCAGATGTCGGCCCGCGGCCTCCCCCAGATCGCCGCCGTGATGGGCTCGTGCACCGCCGGCGGCGCCTACGTGCCCGCCATGAGCGATGAGGTGGTCATCGTCAAGGGCAACGGCACGATCTTCCTCGGCGGCCCGCCTCTGGTCAAGGCCGCCACCGGCGAGGAGGTCAGCGCCGAGGACCTGGGCGGCGCCGATGTCCACACCCGCCTCTCGGGCGTGGCCGACCACTTCGCCGCCGACGACCGCGAGGCCCTGGGCATCGTGCGCGACATCGTGGCCAACCTCGGCCCTCGCCGCCGCGCCCCCTGGGAGCTGCGCGAGCCCGAGGCGCCCTGCTACGACCCGGCAGAGCTGCACGGCGTCATCCCCCGCGACAGCCGCAAGAGCTACGATATCCGCGAAGTGATCGCCCGCCTGGTGGACGGCAGCCGCCTGCACGAGTTCAAGACCCGCTACGGCACGACCCTGGTCTGCGGCTTCGCCCACATCGAGGGCCAGCCCGTCGGCATCCTCGCCAACAACGGCATTCTGTTCAGCGAGAGCGCCCTGAAGGGCGCCCACTTCATCGAGCTGTGCTGCGCCCGCCAGATCCCGCTGCTCTTCCTGCAGAACATCACCGGCTTCATGGTCGGCAGGCAGTACGAGAACGGCGGCATCGCCAAGGACGGCGCCAAGCTCGTCACGGCGGTGAGCTGCGCCAGCGTGCCGAAGTTCACCGTGGTTGTGGGCGGCTCGTTCGGCGCGGGCAACTACGGCATGTGCGGACGCGCCTACCAGCCCCGCCAGCTCTGGATGTGGCCCAACGCCCGCATCAGCGTGATGGGGGGGCAGCAGGCCGCCACCGTGCTGCTCACCGTCCGCCGCGACAATCTGCTCGCCCGCGGCCGCGACATGACCCCCGACGAGCAGGAGCGCTTCAAGGCGCCCATCCTCGAGAAGTACGAGCGCGAGGGCAGCCCCTACTACTCGACGGCCCGTCTGTGGGACGACGGCATCATCGACCCGCTCGACACACGCAAGGTCCTGGCCCTGGGGCTGGCCGCGGCCGCCAACGCCCCCGCCGAGCCGACAACCTTTGGCGTCTTCCGTATGTAACAGCACACTGATGGCAAATCTGCGCCTGCTCACCCTGCTTATCCTCGTTGTCGCGGCGGCCCTGCGCAGCGAGATCTTCTTCTACCTGCTCTACGTGCTGGCGGGGCTGCAGCTCGTGGCATGGGCATGGGTGCGGCAGACATCGCGCTCGCTGCGCTGGTCGCGCTCGCTGCCGGCCGCGGCCTTCCCCGGCGAGCCCATAGAGGTGCAGATCGTCGTGCGCAACGAGAGCCTGCTGCCCATCCCCTGGCTGATGCTGCACGAGAGCCTGCCCCCCGCCCTGCGTTTACCGCCTTCGGTGCGCCGCGTGCTAGCCCTCGGCGCGCGCGAGCAGCGCGTGATCGCCTACACGCTCGAGGGGCGGCGCCGTGGCCTCTATAGCGTCGGCCCCCTGACCATGCGCACCGGCGACGTCCTGGGCCTCTACGAGCGGCCCCTGGCGGGCGGGGGCGTCGACAGCCTGGTGATCTACCCGCGGGTGCTACCGCTGTCCGAGCTTGGGCTGCCCGCCGCCCTGCCCTTCGGCGCCCGCCCGGCGCCCGGCAGCCTCTTCACCGACCCCGCCCGGCCCATCGGCGTGCGGGCCTACCAGCCCGGCGACGGGGTGCGCCAGATCGACTGGAAGAGCAGCGCCCGCGCCGGCGCGCTGCAGGTGCGCCGCCACGAGCCGGCCATCGCCCGCGAGACGCTGGTGGCCCTGGCCTTCAGCCGGGCCGAGTACCCCGGCCGATTTATCTATGACGAGCTCGAGCGGGCAATTGTGGCCGCCGCCTCGATCACCGCTAACCTTGTCGCGTGTGGCCAGCCGGTGGGCATCTGTAGCAGCGGGCACGACCCCACGGCCGCCGGCCCGGCGCACCCGATAATGCCCGCCCGCGGGCGGGCCCACCTGATCACAATCCTGCGCCTCCTTGGACGCCTCGAAGCGCCGCCGCTGGGCGATGTGGCCCAGGTCCTCGACCGAACCGCGGCAGGCCTGGGCTGGGGCAGCACCGTGGTCCGTGTGGCCGCCGGCGGGGGCCCGGCCGTCGTCGCGCGGCTCCTGCC
>JAAXUL010001361.1 GCA_013336035.1 Chloroflexales bacterium | reverse complement strand
CGGCGGGGGGGGCCGATCTGCCGGCGCGCCAGCGCAGCCCGCAGGCGGCCTTCGCCTGGTCCTGGTCCCTCCTCTCCGAGGGCGAGCGGGCCCTGCTGGCCAGCCTGGCCCTCCGCGGCGGGCTCGGCGACGAGGAGGCCGCTAATCTCGATGCTGCCGCGGCGACTAATCTCAACGGGCTGGTGCTCAAATCGCTCGTGCGCCGCGAGGCCTGCGGGCGCTACATCGTGCGCGGCACAGCCCTGCCCTTCGCGACCCTGCACGAGCGCACGGTCGGGTAAGCTCTGCGGCGGCGCGACAATGACGCAGCCCGTCAAACCCGGAGTGACCGCTTTCCCCTGCCCCGCGTCTCATGCTATGATGCAGCGTGCAGAGCGTGGCGTCTTGTACGGCGCGTAGCAGGAGGATCTCATAGATGTGGAGCCGCAAGAATAAGTTTGAGCGCAGCATCGGCGCGCTCGAGAGTAACACGGCCACGGCCACCGAGGAGCTGGCCACGGCGATCCGCGAGCGCTTCCCGAACGAGACCGGCCAGCAGATCGCCGAGAACCTGGCCCGGCTCGCCAAGAATGTCGAGCAGCTCGATCTGAGCGACGCCGTGCTACAGCGCCGCAAAGAGCTGGAGAAGGCCGCGAAGAAGGCGAGCCGCCAGGTGGACCGGGCGATCAAAGATCTTGACAAGACGCGGAGCCGCGTCGCCCGCGACGCCAACGCCCTCGCCGCCCGCGTCGGCGAGAGCGTCGAGCAGGGCGGCCAGCAGCTCGCCACCCTCAGTCAGAAGACCGTCCCCCCCGAGCCGGCCGGCTGGATCATGCCCTCCTTCGTCGGCTTCCTGTTCGGTTTTGGCGCCGGATTCCTGGTGGCCCGCAAGCGAAGGCAAGAGCCCGCCACCTAGCAGCGACA
This sequence comes from Chloroflexales bacterium, assembly GCA_013336035.1. Taxonomy (GTDB): domain Bacteria; phylum Chloroflexota; class Chloroflexia; order Chloroflexales; family Chloroflexaceae; genus CAIWXH01. The sequence continues at coordinate 1,360 of JAAXUL010001361.1, read as the reverse complement.
CAGCAGGATAGGCGTCGGAGGGGCGGCCACCCCTCCGACGCCTATTTTGTTCTCTACCCGTGGGGGCACTAACCTTTTGGCCAGGTGCCCCGCTGTCCAGAATGGCGTGACACATGGCCCGGCGATTGCTAATCTGCTTATACACTGGCGTTGGCGCTCGCCACGTCAGCGACAAACCGCCAGGGACAGAGAGCAGCCCGTCAGTGGACGCTCTTCGCTCCCTCCAACGCTTCGGCCTGGCGGAGAGCTCCGCGAGGTGCCGGCGCGGCACCCGCAAAGCACAAGACAGAGCGGAGGCAAAAGGATGACTAAGCAGGCCAGTTTTAGCGCAGATGACTGGGGGTTGCTGCAGAATGTGCTGGTCGGAGCCGGCACTGCGGCGATGAATGCACAGGCCGGCGGTGAGCAGCGCGAGATGAGCGCGCTCTTCTCTGCCCTATCGCGTGCGCCCGGGCAGTTCGCCGGGAATGAGCTGCTCGCCGATCTGCTTTCAGGTGTGACCAGCGACCCCCGTGTGGTTGATGATGAGATCCGCAACTCGGCGCAGACCCCATTTGCAGATCAGAAGACCACCGTCATTGACCAGGCCCGCCAGGCCATTACGATCCTTACCCAGAAGGCCACCCCCGAGGAGGTCGAGGGGTTTCGGAGCCTGGTCTACCAGATCGCCGAGACAGTGGTCAATGCGGCGGGCGAGGGTGGCTCGATGGGCTTCAGCGGCGAGAAAGTCTCCGCAGAGGAGCAGTCTCTGCTGAATGACCTGAAGAGCGCGCTAGCTGGATCTGAGCAGACGAGCGCAGAGGGCGAAGCTGGCCACACACGAGCGGTGTCTGAGTAGGACGACAGCTATAGCCTCTCCTCGACAAGCGTCGAGCGAGACACCGATACCTGGTTTCTAGAAGACTGGTGATCGGTGTCTCGCTGCGCCCGGTGCGGCGGGGCTCCCGGGGATCACCGCTTCGAGGAGCCTATCAGATTATCCGACAGCGGGTTGCCTGCCGGAACCTCGCGAAGGCTCAGCTGTGAACGTGCAAACTGTGGCTCGTGATGCGCTCCGCGAGGGCCTTAGCATATCCGAGCGTATAGTGGCATATGGCTCAGCGGAGCGCACCCCCAGGGGCTAAAGCCGCTGAAGTATGGCGCTCCTCCCCGCGCCGAAGCTGCCGGGAGGAGCGCCTAAAGGCAAGCACCTATGAGCAAGAATCAGCGCGATCCGAAACGCGAGCATGGTGTGGCCACAGGCGAGCAGTGGCGCCCGCGGGGCGCGCCCCCAGCGGGAGCGTGGCGCCCCCAGGAGCCGGCGCCCCAGGTCGGCGCCACTAGTGAGCCCTGGCGCCCTCAGGAGCCGGCGCCCCCGAAT
>JAAXUL010001360.1 GCA_013336035.1 Chloroflexales bacterium | reverse complement strand
GAAGAACGACGCCGCGCCCGGCCCGTCAGCGCGTCCGGTAAGCTCCCCCGGCCCGCCCCCGTTACCGGGCGCCAAGGCCGATGGCCCCCCTCCAGGGCCGCCGGCGAACCGCGGTGGCACCACGAGACAGCCCCCCTCGTCCGCAGGACGATGGGGGTATTTGATTCAGTGGAGGTACGCCATCATGGAGAGGATCTGGACGACCGAGCTGCCGGCCCGCGCTGGCGAGACCGTGCTGCTGAAGGGCTGGCTGCACCGGCTGCGCCGCCTCAGCAGCGTCAGCTTCCTGGTGCTGCGCGACGGCCGGGGCACCGCCCAGGTGGTGATCGATGACCCGGCCCTCGCCGCCGAGCTTGGCAGCCTGCCCGCCGAATCGGTGCTGGCGGTCACCGGCGAGGCCGTGGCCGAGGCGCAGGCCCCCGGCGGCGTCGAGGTGCGCCGCCCCGCCGTCGAGGTGATCAGCCGGGCCGTCGAGATCCCGCCCTTCGACCTATTCCGCCCCAGGATCAGGGCCCATCTGCCCACCGTGCTCGACCACGCCCCGCTGGCCCTGCGCCACCCGCGCAACCGGGCCTTCTTCCGCATGGCCTCGGCGGCCATGGAGGGCTTCCGCGGGTCACTGCGCGCCCATGGCTTCACCGAGATCCAGACGCCCAAGATCGTCGGCTCGGCCACCGAGGGCGGCGCCAGTGTATTCAGGCTCGACTACTTCGGCGGCCCGGCCTACCTCTCGCAGAGCCCCCAGCTCTACAAGCAGATCATGGTGGGCGTCTTCGAGCGCGTCTTCGAGGTAGGCCCCGCCTTCCGCGCCGAGCCTCACGACACCCCGCGCCACATCAACGAGTTTGTCAGCCTCGACGTCGAGCAGGGCTTTATCAGCGACCACCGCGAGGTTATGGCCACCCTGGTCACGGCCCTGCGCGGCATCATCGCGGCCATCGCCGAGGCGCTCAGCCCCGCCGAGCTGGCCCTCACCGGGGCGCGGCTGCCCGCGCTGCTGCCGGTCATCCCATCGATCCACTTCACCGAGGCCCTCGATCTGCTGAGCGGGCTGACCGGCGAGGACCTGCGGGGTGAGCCCGACCTGGCCCCTGCCCACGAGCGGCTGCTCGGCGAGTGGGCCCGCGAGGAGCACGGCTCAGACTTTCTGTTCGTCACCGGCTACCCGACCGACCAGCGAGCCTTCTACACCGCGCCGGACCCGGCCCGGCCCTTCTACAGCAACGCCTTCGACCTGATCTTCCGCGGCGTCGAGCTGGTCAGCGGCGGCGAGCGGATGCATCGCTACGAGGACTACCTGGCCGCCTTCGCCCGGCGCGATATGGGCGCCGAGTCGTTCGCGGGCTACCTCGAGATCTTCAGGCACGGCATGCCGCCCCACGGCGGCTTCGCGATTGGCCTCGAGCGCCTGATCATGCGCCTCTGCGAGCTGCCCAACATCCGCGAGGTGACGCTCTTCCCGCGCGATATGGGGCGGCTGACGCCGTAGCATCGAAGCAGGAGGCAGGAGACTCGAGATCCCCTGTCTTCTGCCTCCTGCCTTTCGCATGCCGGTGCTATAATGCCCCCTGGTCCCCTCGACGACACTAAAGGATCGCCCCATGCGCCGCCTCATACCGCTGCTGCTCGCCGCGCTGCTGAGCGGCTGCGCCATGCCCATCCCGGGCGTCCAGGCCCCAACCCAGACCCCCGCGCCGACTATGGATATGCCCGAGCCCACGGCGCACCCCCTGGGCTCGCCCGTGACTGTACAGGAGGGCGGCTTCATCGTCAGCCCGCCCGACGGCTGGGCCAGCGAGATCGTCTCGGGCACGGCCACGCTGGCCCCCTCGCGGGCCGCCCTCGACCGCGCCAGCCCCGGCCCCGACCTCGTGCTCGCGATCGACGCCACCCCCCTGCCGGCCCTCGCCGCCCAGTTCGGCGCCGCCGCCGCCCAGAGCCCCGAGACCTTCTTCGAGATCTCGAGCGGCGCCGCCCAGGAGGCCGGCTACACGATCAGCGCCACCAGCCCGATCACGGTCGACGGCCGCCCCGGGCTCGCCGCCGACCTGAGCGCCCCCGGCGGCGCCGGACGGCTGGCGGTCATCCTCACCGCCGACAGCGCCGTCCGCGTGCTCGGGCAGTCGGCCCCTGAGGCCTGGGCCGACCAGGCGCCAATCTACGACGACGTGCTCGCCAGCCTCAGGTTCTTCGCCCTGCCGGCCCCCACCCCCGCCCCCGTCGACGACGCCGAGCAGCCTGTCGTCATTGAGGATGGCCCCCCCG